>NZ_JBFBKP010000001.1:0-243358 GCF_040702285.1 Arthrobacter sp. NPDC080086 | reverse complement strand
GCGGTACGGAAGGCAAGATCCGCGCAATTCAGTACGCCCGTGAAAAGGGCGTGCCATACCTGGGCATCTGCCTGGGGATGCAGCTGGCTGTGATCCGCAGCACAGCGGCGATCTGCGGCACGTGGATAGCGCTCTGGTTCAAGCCGGCCACATGGGTGACGTGTTCGATGCCGAGCGCTGCTAATTGGGGCGCCCAGGGTTGGCGGTGATCGATGACGTGGTGTGCGCCATGCGCCAACACCCATTCACGGGTTTCCGGCCGCGAAGCCGTGCCGATCACCGTCATCCCCGTCAGCGTGCGCGCCAGCTGGGTCAGGATTGAGCCAACGCCACCGGCCGCTCCGGTGATCAGCAGCACGTTGTTCTCGGTCGGATCGGCAGCCTGGACACGCAGACGGTCGAACAGCAATTCCCACGCGGTGATTGCGGTCAGCGGCAGCGACGCGGCTTGCGCGAAATCCAGCGATGCCGGCATGGGGCCGACGATGCGTTCGTCCACGGCATGCAGTTCGCTGTTGCTGCCGGGCCGCGTAATGTCGCCGGCATACCAGACGCGGTCACCTGGCTTGAAGCGCGTGGCCAACGATCCGGTAGCGCGGACGATGCCCGCTGCGTCCCAGCCGGCAATACGCGCGTGTCCCTCAGGAATGTCTCCGCCACGCCGGATTTTGGTATCGACGGGGTTGACGGACACCGCTTTGACTTCCACCAGCAGATCGTGGTCTCGCAGTTCAGGCGTCGGCACCTCGAGGTCTTGCAGCGCCTGCGGATGGCTGATGGGGTGGTTCTGATAGAAACCGATGGCTTTCATGTTCGTGATCTCCAGGGAGTGAATGAGGGCCATGCTATCTTTCCGCGATATGCGGATAAACAGGCGACACGCCCAAACACTTTCGGTATTTCAATGAAAATCATCCGCCTCGATGACGTGCAAATCTTCGTGCACACGGCCGACGCTGGCAGCTTCTCGGAGGCGGCACGCCAGCTGAACATCGCGCCTGGGCAGGCAAGTGCGTCCGTGCAGCGGCTCGAAAAGGCGCTGGACGCTCGCCTGTTCACGCGGTCCACACGCAGCATGCAACTGTCAGAGGCGGGGGAGCGCTACCTGCCGCATGCGCGCGTCATGGTTGGCGCGCGCGAGCAAGGCGAACAGGCGCTGGCCGGTGGCCGAGAGGCACTGTCCGGCCCGCTGCGCTTATCGGCGCCGTCCGACTTCGGGAGAAATCTGCTACTGCCATGGCTCGACGATTTTCAGCACCAGCACCCGGGTGTATCGCTGCACCTGAAATTGAGCGACCGAGCGGCCGATCTCATCCGCCAGCCGCTGGATTTGGCGGTGCGCTATGGCACGCTGCCGGATTCCTCTCTTCTGGCCATCCCATTGCTCGACAACAACCGACGTGCGTTGTGCGCAGCACCGTCGTACATCGAACAACATGGCGCACCGGCCAAAGTCGATGACCTGCGGCGACACAACTGCCTTCGATATGTCTGGAGCGAGCAGATCCATGAACGCTGGCGCTTTACGCTACCCGGCGGCGACCGCACCGTGGCAGTTACGGGAAATCGCGTCAGCGACGATGCCGATGTGGTGCGTCGCTGGGCGATTGCAGGCGAAGGCCTGGTCTATAAATCGCGACTGGATCTCATCAACGACCTGAAGGCCGGACGATTGGTCGAGATATTTCCGCAGGAGTATGGCGAGCCAGCGCCGCTGCATTTGATTTGCGCGCATCGTGCGCAACTGACGCCCGCAATTAAGGCGCTGAGCGCCTTCCTGCGGGAACGCTGCACAGCGCTGCTCACAAGCTACTCCACGGAAGGCTCGCCATCCGACTAATACAGTGCCCACTGACGCATGCTGAATCCTGATCGGCCAGTCGACCGACCGAATCGTGCCGACTGACTGCTCTTGGCCGTGCAGCCAGCCCCCCTGGCTGTTCACGCAATTCAAAGTGGTTTGCCAAGTGACCTGCTGTTCTTTTGGCTATAGCGGCGCTTCTGCGCGGCGATAGCCATCATCCGACACGTCAGCGCTTCGTCGTCAATTCGGCGGCGCGATTCGTAGTGGAACGCTTCGGAACGGACGCTACATCGTCAGCGTACTCATCACGGGGAGCAGGTCACGAGGTCGCTGCTGCCGCCAAAGAGCGCGAATGCGAACGCATCGAGCGGAATGGAGCGCCTCGGCACTATGTCTATGGAGTCAGTTGCGTGGATGTGCTCGCTTGGTCGAGCAGTAATGCCACTTCGGCAGCGGTGGGCGCGTACGCGCCGGGATGCTCGCAGACGACCGCCGCGCACGCGGCCGCATAGCGCAGATGTTCGGCAGCAGGAGCCTCTGGGTGCGTGAGCAGACTCGCCATCCAGCCGCCGACGCTTGCGTCGCCACAGCCCACCGTATCGGCGACCGCGGTCTGGAATGCTGGCTGGAACAGTGCGTTGTCGCTTTCAAAAAGCGTCATGCCTGACGCGCCGCGCGTGACGAGCACGGCGGCATCCGGCGCCCATTCGCGGAGTTGCGCAAGCGCAGCGACTTCGTCAAGGTCGGGAAAGAGGCCGCTCAGATCCTCGTCCGACACCTTGATGTAGCTGGCCAGGCCAACCATGCGCCGTAGCGTGGTGCGATACGCTGGTTCGGCCATTGGCGCGCGGAAGTTCGGATCGAACGAGATCCGCTTGCCTGCCGCACGCGCGGCCTGCGCAACCTCGATCAGGCGTGAGGCAAGCGGCTCGCGCACCAGACCGAGCGAACCGAAGTGCACGATTTCGGCCGCATTGAGTGCACCTGTGGGCAACTCGGACGGATCGAACGCGAGATCGGCACTGTGTTCGCCGATAAAGAAATACCGGGGCGGCTGTTTCGACACCACCATCGCGAGAAGCGGCGGACGGTTGACCTGCCGCATGAAGCGCAGGTCGAGACCGGCCTCGGCGCTCTTTTGCATCAGTTCGTCACCGAACACGTCGTCACTCACGGTGCCGGCAAAGCCGGTGGGCACGCCGAGTCGCGCGCCCACACGCGCAACGTTCCAGCACGAGCCGCCGGCAAGGCTGCGCCAATGATTGGCGTCGTCGCGGATAAAGTCGGTCAGCGCTTCGCCGAAGACGACCAGTCGGGGCAGGTTCATTGACTTAGTGCGCGCTCCAGCCCTTGTAGCTCTTCACGTTGTCGCGCGTGACAAGTTGCGGATCGAGCAGGACCATCGGGTCGGCAGGCTTCTTGCCGTTCATGACGCCGTAGCCGATCTCAACGGCCTTCTGCGCCATGGCCCACGGATCCTGGCTCGCCGAGGCCTGCACGAGCGTATTGCTTTGCAGCGCGGTCTCGATGTCCGGCGCACCGTCGACTGACGTGATGACGATGTTGCCGCGGTTGAGCTGCTTGGCGGCGAGATCGCTGCCAATCGCCTGCGGATCATTGATTGTGAATACGCCGTCAAGCTTGGGGAAGCGGGTCAGGTAACCCTGCATCGCGCTCATGCCGCCTTCGCGCGAGCCTTTGCCGTCTTGGTCGGAGGACAAGAGCTTGATGCCCGGGTTCTTTGCAAGCACCGCCTTGCAGCCGTTCACCCGATCGATGACGGCGGACACCTGCGGACCGTTCTCGATGATCACGTTGCCCTTGCCGCCTAGCTTCTTCACCAGGTAGTCGCACGCCAGCTCGCCGGCCTTCACGTTGTTCGTCTGTACGGTCGCGTCGGCACCGGCGGCCGCCACGTCGACCGCGATGACCGGGATCCCCGCTGCCTGCGCCTTCTTCAGGGCCGGTTCGATCGCCTTCGCATCAGCCGCATTCAGCAGGATCAGGTCGACGTGTGCGGAGATGAAGTTATCGATCTGCGTGAACTGCTTGTTCAAATCGTAGTCCGCAGAGACGGCGGTGACCTTCGCATTCGGGTTGATAGCCTTCGCACGTGCCTCGGCCCCCTTCACAACGGTGACGAAGTACGGGTTGCCGAGCGAGCCGACCGTTACGCCGATCGATTTCAGCGGCTTGTCTGCCGCATGAACGGCGATCCCCGCAAACGCCATCGCGCATGCGATGCCGGCTTGCATCGCCTTGATCTTGAATGTGTGCATATCGTCGTCTCCAGATGGCCCGTGATTAAGACGCACACGTGGACCTGCGTGGGCGCCGGTATTGAATAGATGGGTTGTAGATCAGGTGCGGGCCGATTCGCGCCGACGGTAGCGGTCCAGCGTGACCGCACCAATGATGACGAGGCCCTTGATGATGTATTGCCAGATGTCCGATACACCCAGCAGCACCAAGCCGTTCGAAAGCACGGCGATGATTAGCGCACCGACCAGCGTGCCAACAATGGAGCCAACACCGCCAACGAAGCTCGTACCGCCGAGGATCACCGCAGCGATCGCATCGAGCTCATACGACTGGCCGAGTTGCAAGCCGTTTGCCGCATAGAGGCGGGCAGCCGACATTAGAGCGCCGAGGCCGGCGAGCAGACCTGACGTCGCGTAGACGAAGAGTTCGATCGCCCGGACATTGATGCCCGCCAGGCGCGCTGCTTCGGGGTTGCCCCCGACCGAGTAGATGCGCATGCCCAGTACGGTGCGGCGCAGGATGAACCACGAGCCCGCAACCACCGCAAGGGCGATCACGACAAGCCATGGCACACCCAGAATCGAGCCATTGCCGATGAACGCAAACGGCAGTTTCGGGTTAAAGATCGTCGTGTCGTTGCCCATCAGACGGGCGATGCCGCGTACAGCAGTCAACGCGCCGAGGGTGACGATGAACGGCGGCAGGCGAAGGAACGCAACCAGCGCGCCGTTGACGAGCCCGAACCCGAGTCCGACGAGCAGTGCAGCCGGCACCCCTAGGCCGCCCCAGCCGGGGATGTTCGACGCGATGAGCGCCGCAACCGCTGCGGCCGAAAGAACCGAACCGACGGAGAGGTCGATGCCACCCGTCAGGATCACGAAAGTCATGCCGGCGGCAAGTACGATATTGATCGACGCCTGTTGCGTGACGATCGAGAGGTTCTGCACCGTGAAGAAGCCGTCGGTCATGACGCCAAAGCCGATGCAGAGAATCATCAGCACGGGCAGCATGCCGGCCGTGCGCATCAGTGACTGCACGCGAGCGCGATGACTGACAAGGCGCGCTGGCAATGCGCGGTCGGTGGCCACAGAGGCGGGCGCGGACGCGAGGTCGCGCTGCTTGACGTGATTCATATCGTTCACCTGTAGGTGGGATAGCGCTTTGCGGCGCAACTCAGTGCGCTTGCGTCAACGCTGTTTGCGAGCCGGTAGCGAGTGCGATGATCGCCTCTTGCGTGATCGGCTGGCCGGTATAACCACCGAGTTCGCCGGCAATCGTGCCTTCGCGCATCACGAGCACGCGATCGGCAATGCCGATCAACTCGGGCAACTCGCTGGAGATCACGATCACGCCGACCCCGGCGCGCGCGAGTTCGTTGATGATTCGATAGATTTCCGATTTAGCGCCGATGTCCACGCCGCGCGTAGGCTCGTCGAGAATCAGCACGCGCGGCTTTGTTTCCAGCAAGCGCGACAGCAGCACCTTTTGCTGATTGCCGCCCGACAGCGCGCCGGCGTTCACATTTGCATGCGGTACACGGATCGACAGCGATGAGATCGCATCGCGTGCACGCTTGGCGCCGCGTGCGAGGTCGAGCACGCCGCCTGTTGCGTCGCGGCTGGCAACGGAAATGTTGATGTTGTCGCGCACGCTCATATCGAGGAACAGACCCTGGCGCTTGCGGTCCTCCGTCAGGTAAGCGAGGCCCGCATCGATCGCATCGCGTGGCGAATGTGCACCGAACACCCTGTCGCCCAGCGTCACCTCGCCGTGCGTACGCGGTTGCGCGCCGAAGATCAGGTGCGCAAGCTCGGTGCGGCCCGCGCCGACCAGACCCGCGATGCCGAGCACCTCGCCGGCGTGCAAATCGAGGCTGCAACCACGCACGCGGGCGCCGTCTGCGGCGTCGCGCACGGAAAGGAGCAGGTGGCCCCGATCGTACGGCGCGTGTTCCTTCTTGTAGAAGCCGGAGATGTCGCGGCCGACCATCATGGCAACGAGCCGCTCGGCCGACAGCGACTCGCGGTCCAGCGAGCCGACGTAGGCGCCGTCGCGCAGCACCGACACGCGGTCGGACAACGCGTAGATCTCATCCATCCGGTGGCTGATGTAGATGATGGCAAGGCCGTTGGCACGCAATTGACGGATGAGCGCGAACAGGTGTTCGGTCTCGCGCGACGATAGCGGCGTGGTGGGCTCGTCCATCACCAGTACACGCGCCTTCGTGTGCACCGCGCGCGCGATCTCGACCAACTGCTGCTCGGCGATCGACAGCGTACCGACCAGCGTTTCGGGTCCAAAGCTCGCACCCAGGCGTTTGAGTACATCCACGCAGCCACGCGCCATCGCAGGGCGATCGATCATGCCCCAACGGCGGTTGCCGCGACGCAGTTCGCGGCCAACGTAGATGTTCTCCGCCACGGTGAGGTTCGGCGCGAGGCAGAGCTCTTGGTAAATCACCGCGATACCAGCGTCGCGCGCGGCGAGCGGGCTGTCAACGACGAGCGGCTTGCCGTCGATCATGATTTCGCCACCCGGATCTGCTTGGTATGCGCCCGAGAGTATCTTCATCAGCGTCGACTTGCCGGCACCGTTTTCGCCCATCAGCGAATGCACTTCGCCGGGGTAGACGGTCAAGCTAACGTTGTTGAGTGCGCGTACGCCAGGGAACGTCTTGCTGATGCTCTGCATTTCAAGCAGCGGGCGCGGCGTCTCAGAACGCAACATAGCTGACCTCCTGCGTTTGCACGCTGGCTCCTTTGAGGATGCCGGTGCGCGGCGAGAAGTTGAAGAACATGGGCAGCGTTGCGGCACCAATCGCGCCGGCGTCCGGGCCGAACGAGCCGCGAACGAACGCCGGTAAGCCGCGCGCTTCCGGCGTAATCGCGGCAAGCGCGTCGGACAAGCGCTGCATCAGTGTGTCGATCAGGCCCGCGTCGGTGTCTGCATCAAACACGACGACCGACGAATCAAGCACCGACAGCACTGAGCGCAGTGCGGGGGCAAGCGCGTCAACGCAGTCATCGACCCATTCGTCGACAGCCCGCGCGCCACGCGCAATGCACGCTTCCAGATCCACGCGCGTCTCGACAGTCTCGCCGCGATAGCGCAAATGGCGGATCAGCGCGCTCAGCGAGGTGCGGGTGAGCAAGATGTCCCATGCGCCGGTTGGAGCGGGAGCGGATGGCAGGCGGCTCGGCAGCACGGGCATCACCGCGAAGTCGCCGGCGTTGCCGGTGCGCCCGCGCAGGCAATCGCCGTCGACCGCAATGCCGCCGCCGATGACCGGCCCGAGGAACAGATAGACGAAGCTGTCGTGCTGGCGGCCGCAGCCGTAGAACAGCTCTGCGATCGTGGCGGCATTGCAGTCGTTCTCGCTGAACACTGGCAACGCAATCGCGCGGCCAAGCTCGGCGGCAAAGTCGACCTCAGCCCAAGCATGAAACGCGTCGGCCGGCAGGCCGATCTCGCGCAGCCAGCTGCCCAGGTTGTACGGCTGCCCGACACCGACGCCAGCGAGCCGCTGGCGCTCGCTCGCGGACAGCAGTTCCTGCATTGCGTCGATGTCCTGTCGCACCATTTCGAGCACGGCGGCGGGCGGCGGGAGCAGCGTATCGTGCGAGCGGCGCCCGAGCACTTCGCCCACGAAGTTGACAAGAACCGTCTCGATCCCCATCCGGTCCAGACGGACACCGATGCCAAACGCGCCGCGCGGATCGAGGCGGATCAGCGACGCAGGCTGGCCGCGCTGACCTTCGACGCGGCGGCCGGTGAATTCGATGAGTTTCGCCTCAGCAAGCGACGCGATGATGCTTCCGACCGCAGTCCCGGTGAGATTGGCGAGGCGCGCGAGGTCAGCCTTCGACGCGCTGCCCGCGCGCCGCAGCGCCTTGAGGAGTAGGCGCTCGTTATAGCGGCGCACGTTGACCGAATTACTGCCCTGGCCGATGTGCGGACTTCTCATGTTGTCTCCGGACCGCGCCGTTTTTCCGGCGTCATTAATTAAATCAGCGTGATTTAGTTAATAACATGTCGACACAGATGTCAGCCTAGGGAAATCCCGGTGTCATCTCGGTGTTGGCTGAGTGGAGAAAACTGCGAAGTAGCGAAGGCGACTAGAAGATATCGGGCCCGGCGATAGGACGGCTCCCCTCCCGGCTACCTCATTTCCCGTCGTTCGGGGATTGCAGTGCCATGCGCAGCTGATCCAGGGTGTAGGGCTTGCGAAGCGCTGTCCACTTGAAAGGAAAGTCGTCATGGACGGGCACCGGATTTCCGGAAGCGAAGACGATGCGAAGTTCTGAATGAACTTGGAACGCGCGCTGCGCAAGTTCGATGCCGGACATGTCCGGCAGGGCGATGTCGGTGAGCAGAACATCGACGGCCCCCGCTTGCAGGATGTTCAGCGCCTGCGCTGCAGTTGTGGAACGCTGCGGGCTGCTCCCGATGAGTGTCAGTAGTTCGCATACAGCGTCCAGTAGCGAAGCGTCGTCCTCGACCACGAGGATGCGCAAGCGCCTGGGCTTCCGTGCTGAACGAGGGGCGGCATGCGCGCCCGCATCGGGCCGTGTATCCGTTGCTTCGGGCGCTTCCGGCTCAGTCGCTTCGACGTCGCTGTTTCCGAGGACTTGGCGAATCTTGTGCGCAAGCTGCTGACGGCTGTAGGGCTTGCTCAGCAACTCCACGCCGGGGTCGAGCCGGCCACCGTGCACGATGGCGTTCTGGGTGTAGCCGGAGGTATAGAGCACCTTGAGCGCGGGCCGTATCTGAACGGCCCTGCGGACCATCTCCGGGCTGCGCAGCGACCCAGGCATCACCATGTCGGTAAAGAGGAGGTCGATATGCCTATCGCTCTCCACGACGGCCAGCGCCTGCTCCGCATTGCTGGCCTTGAGCACGGCATAGCCCAGGCCGCTGAGCAGCTCGACTACGGTCGCCTGAACCCTTTGATCGTCTTCCACGACAAGGATGGTCTCATTGCCGTATCGGAGCCCGCCGGTTTCGCTCCGATCGATAGCAACCGGCGGGGCAGTCGAACGCGGCAGATACACCCGGACGGTCGTCCCTTCGCCGACTTCGCTGTAGAGCCGGATATGACCGCCGCTCTGTTTGACGAAGCCATAGGCCATGCTGAGCCCCAGCCCCGAGCCCTTGCCTTCGGGCTTTGTGCTGAAGAACGGGTCGAAGGCCCGCGCCATCACGTCCGGGCTCATGCCGACGCCGGTGTCCGTAACGGCGAGCATGACGTACTGTCCGGCGGCGACATCGGGCAGCGAAGCCACGTATTGGTCGTCGAGCGTGGCATTGGAGAGTTCGAGCGTGAGCTTGCCACCGTCCGGCATGGCGTCCCGCGCATTGATCGCGAGATTCAACACGACGTTCTCGAACTGATGTGGATCAACCGCGATATTCCATAGGCCGCCCGCGACCACGGATTCAATCTCGATCGATTCGCCCAGCGCCCGCCGCATGAGATCGTCCAAGGTACGCAGCTGGCGCGCCGGGTTGATCACCACCGGCGCCAGAGGTTGTTGACGACCAAACGCGAGTAACTGAGAGGCCAGCTTGGCGCCGCGCTCTACCGCATCGATCGCGTTGCTCAGGCGCTCAGCGCTCCAGGCATCGCGACCGTGCCGACTCTGAAGCAGTTCGAGGTTGCCCCGCATGGCCTGGAGCACGTTGTTGAAGTCGTGCGCAACGCCCCCTGTCAGTTTGCCCAGCGCTTCCATTTTCTGGGCTTGAAACAATGCCCGTTGCGTTTGCTCCAGTTGCTCGCTTGTGCGCCGTCGTTCTGTGATGTCTCGGGTCACTTTTGCGAACCCGACCAGTTCGCCATCTTCGTAGATGGCGTCAATGATGACGTGCGCAAAGAAGCGGCTTCCGTCCCGCCGCACGCGCCAACCTTCCGCCTCGAACCGTCCATCGCGCCGGGCGGTTTCGAGGCCACGCCGCGGAACGCCGGCCGCGACGTCCTCCGGCGTATAGAAACGCGAAAAATGCGAACCGAGGATCTCGGCTTCGGTATAGCCCTTGATCCGTCGCGCCCCTGCATTCCAGCTCGTGATGTGCCCATCGGGCGAGAGCATGAAAATGGCGTAGTCGGTCACCCCCTGAACCAAGAGGCGGAAACTCCGTTCGCTTTTGAGCACCGCGTCGTGAGCAGCCTTCTTGTCGCTGACATCGCCAACCACACTGCCGAAACCGATCACGTGGCCCTGGCCGTCGCGCAGAGCCGTTATGGTGACGTTTGCCCAGAACAGCGTACCGTTCTTGCGCACCCGCCATCCTTCTTGCACGTGCCGCCCCGCCTCACGGGCGGATCGTAGTGCCGCCTCGGGTGCACCCGAGGCTCGTTCCTCCGGCGGATAAAAAAGCGCGAACGGCTGACCAACAATTTCCTCCGCCCGATAGCCCTGAATGCATTCACCACCGCGGTTCCAGGTCAGGACAACCCCTTGGAGTGAGAGCGCAAAGATCGAGTAGTCGGAAGTGGCGTCCGCCCATAGCCGGAGCCAGATAGACCCAAAACCGGGGAGGGCAGATAGCGCGTCGTTCATTCGATTCTCCGGTAGCGCTCAACGTAGGGCGTATCCGTGAGCAGCAATTTGCACACCCAGGGTGGCGCAGTGAGCACGAGGCGGATCATCGACGACTGACTTGACCGATATTCGGCTCCGGTTGAAAGAGAGGATTGAGATGCAACAGCTGGCCCGGCACCGGATCGAACTGCTCCGCTCCTATGCCGGCGATGATCCGCAAACGCAGGCCAAGATCCGTCTGGCGATGGAGCGCGAACCGGAACTCTCCGCCAGCCCGTGGATGAGCCCTGACTGATTTGATCGCCTAGTTGCGTGAAGCCATGGCGAGGTTGCAGCAGGCAGCGTAGGGCAAAAAAAAACCTGCCGTTCAGGGCAGGCGCTTGAGCCATCAGTTGGCAGCTTTGCGCTGCCGCCATTTGCGTCGCAGCCGCGCAATCAGCGTCCACGCGATCGCCAGCATGATTGCCCAGGGCACCAGATAAGCCACCGCCTGGATCACCCCCGCACTGGCGCCCACCAGCGAGGGGATGAACTCACGCAAGGCATTGCCGAGGGGCGCCCAGAGGCTGCGCGCGGCAGTCTGGCGGGTCGTCATGTCGATGGAAAGCACCTCGCGGTTCACGCGGTCCATCAGGTGTGCGTTCTGGCCTGTGGCGGCTTCCAGCTCGGACTGTGTTTCCGCCAGTTTTTCTGCAATCAGGATCAAGTCTTCCACCTTGGTGGCCTTGCGCTGCAGCTCCAGCAGGCTCTTGCGGTAGTTCTGCAGCATCTCCAGGCGCTTACCGACTTCGGCCACCGGTTGGGCCAGGTCGTCGACATGGGTGCCCTGGCTGACGATGCCGCCGCTGTCCGCCAAGCGCGCCCGTAATGCGCGCACGCCCTCGGGTGTGGCGCGCAGGTTCAGGTGGGCGGTGCCGTCGCGTTGGTCGCGCTCCACCTGGATGCTCGCGTCCATGACCGTACAGTGCCAGGCCGCTTCTTTGGCGCAGGCGTCTTGCAGGCTGCGGTAGAGCGGCTCCAGCTGCGGCGGCTCGACTTCCAGCGAGACTCGATGCTCGTACGCAAGGAATTTCTGCTCGGCACGGTCGGCCATCTTGGCGCGCTCTTCTGGCGCAGCGGCGGACAGCGCCGCGGGTGATGCGCCGCCAGGTTCGGAATCGTGCTTCTTGCCGCAAGCACTCAGGGACAGCGCGATCAGAAGCAAGCCGAGGAATCGGGTCATAGGCACGGGGTTTGGAGGAATGTGTGGAAATGCCGCGCAGTCTAGCGTGCGTGGCTTAGGGCGCCATGGCGGCGGACATGCATAAAAAAAACGCCCGCCGGCAGAACCGGACGGGCGTTTTTTCTAGGGATGGCGACGCCGGTATCAGACGCCTTGCGGTACGCCGCCCGGTGCACGCTTGCCGCTTTGTGCGGGCGCGTCTTCATGCACGTGCTCGACTTCGTCCAGATAGCGGGTGTGCCAGCCGCTGGCCACGCCCCAGTGGTAGAAGCCCAGCGACACAATCGCCACGACGCCCATGTCCCAACCGTAGGGGATCAGCCCCAGGCCGCCGAACTCCTTGCTGCCGCAGTACGACAGCGCGGCGATGGTCGGCAGGTAGGCGATCATCCACCAGGCGCCCTTGAGCTCGGTCTTGAAGTCGGGCCAGCCGGCCTTGGCTTGGTAGTAGAAATACACGGGCAGCGCCACGAGCATCAGCACGATGATCTCGCCCGTCAGCGGCCACTTGGCCCAGTACAGGATCAGCGATGCGCACACGAAGGCGAACGGCGCGATCAGCGACAGGCCTGCCAGGCGCAGCGGGCGGTGCAGACCCGGGGAGGTCTTGCGCAGCGACATCACGCTGATCGGGCCCGTCAGGTACGAGATGACGGTTGCCACCGAAATGACGGCTGCCAGCGCGCCCCAACCGCGGAAGAAGAACAGGAAGATGAACGACACCGCCAGGTTGAACCACATGGCCGGACGCGACACGCCAAAGATCGGGTGCACGCGGCCGAAGATGGCCGGCAGGGTGTTGTTGCGCTCCATCGCGTAGATCATGCGCGTGGTGGTGGCCATGTAGGTGGCGCCGGTGCCCGAGGGGCTCACGAACGCATCGAGATACAGCACGATGGCCAGCCAGTTCAGGTTGAGCGCAATCGCCAATTGAGCAAACGGCGAGTGGAAGTCGATGCCATGCCAGCCGCCCGCGAGCGACGCCGGCGGCACCGCACCCAGAAAGGCAATCTGCAAGGCCACATAGATCACGGCGGCCAGCAGGATGGAGCCGATCACCGCAATGGGCACGTTACGGCCTGGGTTGCGCGCCTCGCCCGCGAGGTTGATCGGGCTTTGGAAGCCGTTAAAGGCAAACACAATGCCGCTGGTGGCAATGGCCGACAGCACCGCCGACCAGCCATACGGCGCAAAGCCGCCCTCCGTGCTTGCGCCTTCGGCCAAGCCGAAGTTGCCCGGGTGGAAGCCCGCAGCGATCAGCGCCACAGCGGTTGCCAGCGGAATCACAAACTTGAAGATGGTGATGGCGCTGTTGGCCTTGGCAAATGCCTTCACGCCCCAGTAGTTCACCAGGAAATACACGATCACCAGCACGGCCGAGAGCACCAGGCCGACTGGGGTCAACTCACCGTTCTGGAACAGCCCCTGCGCCCACGGCCACGGCCACGAGCTCATGTACTGGATGGAGGCCTCGGCCTCGATGGGGATGACGGTGACGATGGCGATCCAGTTGGCCCAAGCGGCCACGAACCCCACCAGCGAACCGTGCGAGTAGCGCGCATAGCGCACCATGCCGCCCGATTCCGGGAACATCGCGCCCAGTTCTGCATACGTCAGGGCGATGGCCAGGATGACCACGGCGCCAATGACCCAGGTAAAGATGGCGGCGGGGCCTGCCACCTGCGCGGCATGACCGGCGCCAAACAGCCAGCCCGAACCAATGATCGAGCCCAGACCAGTGAGCATCAATGCCCAGGCGCCAAGGTTGCGTTGTACGTGTTTTTCCAAGAGGAGTCTCCACCCCGGCGAGTTGGAAGCTCGACAGGGTATTGCGGTGTGTTAACCAATCCGCTTAGTTCTACCGAGGCGACGCGGTTTTGGCATCGCCCACCGCCCTGCACGGCGGGTGTCGCCAGGCAGGACATGCGGGTGTGGGTGACACGTTGTGTCAGCCCCACCAGTCCGGTCGCGATGAAGGGCAGGACGCGATGCCTGCTCTCCGGGGGGGTCGCGTATAGTCAGTGGCGACGTTGTGCGGGGTACCGCACTTGCCGCCCGATTGCCGGAGCTCGCAATGGGGCGCAATGATAGCGAAATCGGTGGCGGTTGCACCTTCTTTTTCATCGTTCCCCCCAAGTTTTTTGCGCCAATGGATTCCTCCCTCATCCCTTCGGTTGCACCGCCATCACCCGCGCAGTGGCATCGGCGCGTGCTCACGCTGGCGTTTCCCATCGTGCTGGCCAACCTGACGCAGCCGGTTCTGTCGGCCGTCGATACCGCCGTGGCAGGGCATCTGCCGGGGCCGGAATACATCGGCGGGGTGGCGTTGGGCGGGGTCTTCTTCAATTTCGTGTTCTGGGGGTTCGGCTTTTTGCGCATGGGCACCACGGGGTTGGTGTCGCAGGCGCATGGGGCAGGCGATGCGCGCGCATTGCGGGCGAGCGTGGTGCGTGCGCTGCTGCTGGCGTTGGCCATCGGGGCGGTGCTGCTGGTGGTGCAGGGGCCGGCCATCCGCATCACGCTGGCGCTGCTGGGCGCGAGCGAGTCCGTAACACGCATGGCCGAGGTGTACTGCCACGCGCGTATCTGGTCCGCGCCGTTTGCGCTGGCCAACTACGTCGTGCTCGGTACGCTGCTCGGGCGTCAGCAGGTGCGGCGGGCGCTGCTGCTGCAGGTGTTCATCAACACCGTGAACATGGCCGCGGTATTGGGCCTGGTGCTGGGTGCGGGCCTGGGCGTGGGTGGCATTGGCGCCGCGACGGCGCTGGCGGATATGGCGGGCTTTGCGCTCGGCATGCTGTTGCTATGGCTGCAGCGGCCGCGCGATTTGCCGCCGCTGACGCGCGCCGAATTGCTGGCGCGGGACGCCTGGCGCCGCCTGATGGGCCTGAACACGGACATCTTCCTGCGGACGTTGTGCCTGCTCGGCGCTTTCGGCTGGTTTGCCCACGCGGGCGCGCAGCAGGGCGACGTGGTGTTGGCCGCCAACGCGCTGCTGCTCAACTTCCTGACCTTCATGGCCTACGGGCTGGATGGTTTTGCGCATGCGGCTGAAGCGCTGGTGGGCTCAGCGCTGGGCGCGCGCGATCGGCAGGCGCTGCGCATGGCGATTCGCGTGTCGACGTTCTGGTCAGTGCTCGGCGCAGGGATGTTTTCGGCCGTCTATGCGCTGGCGGGCGCCGCCATCATCGGCGTGCTGACGGATCAATCAGCCGTGCGCGAAGCCGCGCGCCACTACCTGATATGGGCGGCGCTCCTGCCGGTGGTATCGGTGTGGGGCTTTCAGTTTGACGGCGTGTTCATCGGCGCCACCCGCACGCGCGAGCTGTTGGTGACGATGGCCGTGGCGGCTGCGGCGTTCTGGGGGTTGTCGGTCACGCTGCAGCCCCTGTGGGGCAACCATGGGTTGTGGCTGGCCATGCTCGGGTTCATGGGACTGCGTGGGGGGATGCTGGGGGCGTTGTTGCCACGGGTGTGGCGGGGCCCGCAGCTGCAGCCGGCCTAGGCCACCTTACCTAGGCCACCTTATTGCGCCGACTCCACCACCAACAACGCCGTCGCCACCGTCTTGCCGGCGTTCGAGATTGCGTGCTGCACGTCACCAGGGTAGCGCGCCGATTCCCCGTGCCGCACTTTCTTCTCACTCGGGCCGGACTGCACGGTCACTGTGCCGCTCAGCACCGATAGGTGCTCCTTTGTCCCCGCTTCATGCGGCTCGGACGCCAGCACGCCGCCAGGCTGAATCGCCAGCTCATACCACTCAAACCGCGCCGCCAACTCCACGGGGCCCAGAATCTTCAATTCGCACTTGCCATCCGGGCTTTTGATGACTGGGATGGAGTGAGCGGGGATGACCGTGACGGTCGGCGCGGCATCCGCCGCTGCCTCGGGCGAGAGGAAATCCGCGAGCCCCACGCCCAGTGCTGTTGCCAAGCGCCACAGCACGGCAACCGTCGGGTTGGCAAGATTGCGCTCGACCTGCGAGAGCATCGACTTGGATACGCCGGCGCGGCGCGACAGTTCATCGAGCGAGAGCTTGCGTGCTTGGCGCAGCGCCTGCAGCTTGGCGCCAACAGCTGGCGGGCCGTCGGCAAGCGGGTTGGTGAGGGTGGCGGTGGCGGGGGCTTGTGCCATCGGTTGGGTTCTTGTAAATTGAACGAATTATTCGATATATCGAACTTGTTCGATTTATCGATCAACGCAGTCTACAGGAGGAGCACCATGGGGACAACGCAAGCCAACGCTTCCACCGACGCTTTCTATGCGCACATCCGGCGCGAACTGGAAGCCATCGAGGAAGCCGGTCTTTACAAGACCGAGCGCATCATCACCTCGCCGCAGGGCAGCGTGATCCGTACGGACGATGGTAAGGAGGTCATCAACCTCTGCGCCAACAATTACCTGGGTTTGTCATCGCACCCCGAGGTGCTGAAGGCGGCGCATGAGGCGCTGGACACACACGGTTTTGGCCTCAGCTCCGTGCGCTTCATCTGCGGCACGCAAGACTTGCACAAGACGCTGGAAGCGCGGCTGGCCAAGTTTCTCGGCACGGAAGACACCATCCTGTACGGATCGGCGTTCGATGCCAACGGTGGCTTGTTCGAGACACTGCTCAGCGCGGAAGACGCCGTCATCAGCGATGAGCTGAACCACGCTTCCATCATCGACGGCATCCGCCTGTGCAAGGCGCAACGCTATCGCTACAAGCACAACGATCTGGAAGACCTGCGCGCGCAATTGCAGGCGGCCGATGCGGCGCGCGCGCGCTTCAAGCTTGTTTTCACGGACGGCGTGTTCTCGATGGACGGCACGATTGCGCGGTTGGATGAAATCCGCGCAATCTGTGACGAATTCGGTGCGCTGTTGGGCATCGATGAATGCCACGCCACGGGTTTCCTCGGCAAGCGCGGGCGTGGCTCGCACGAGCACCGGGGCGTGTTCGGCAAGATCGACATCATTACCGGCACGCTGGGCAAGGGCCTGGGCGGGGCGTCGGGCGGCTTTACCAGCGCGCGCAAGGAAGTGGTGGCGCTGCTGCGCCAGCGCTCGCGGCCGTACCTGTTCTCGAACACGGTGGCACCGTCCATCGTGGGGGCGTCGATCAAGGTGCTCGACCTGCTGGAAGCCGACACCGCGTTGCGTGACAAGCTGGAAGACAGCGCGCTGTACTTCCGCCGCAAGATCGTCGAACTCGGTTTCGACATCAAGCCGGGCGAGCACCCCATCGTGCCGATCATGGTGTATGACGCGAACAAGGCACAGGCCCTGTCCAAGCGCTTGCTGGAGCTGGGCGTGTATGTGATCGGCTTCTTCTACCCGGTGGTGCCCAAGGGGCAGGCGCGCATCCGCGTGCAGATCAGCGCGGTGCACGAGCGTGCGCAACTGGATGCGGCGCTCAAGGCGTTTGAGACGGCCGGCAAGGAACTGGGGATCATCTGATGCACACCGGCACCAGCGGCACTACGCCGCGCATTCTCATCATCGGCGCCAACGGGCAATTGGGCACGGAACTGGCCGCCGCGCTGGCCGAGCGCTACGGCAACAACAACGTGGTGACCAGCGACATGGTCCCCAAGGGCCGCCACCCGCAAATTCGCCACGAGATGCTCGACGTGACGGACCGTGGCCAGTTGCGCGAGATCATCGAGCGCCATGACATCACGCAGATCTATCACCTGGCTGCGGCGTTGTCGGCGGCGGCGGAGCAGTCGCCCACCTGGGGCTGGCAGCTCAATATGAATGGCCTGCTCAACGTGCTCGAAGCCGCGCGCAGTCACAACCTTGAACGCATCTTCTGGCCCAGTTCGATCGCTGCGTTTGGCCCGACCACGCCGCCCGACAACACGCCGCAGAGCACGATCATGGAGCCCAAGACGGTCTATGGGATCTCCAAGCTGGCGGGCGAGGGCTGGTGCCGCTGGTATTTCGAGCACCACGGCATCGACGTGCGCAGCCTGCGCTACCCGGGGCTGATCTCGTACAAGACCGCCCCCGGCGGCGGCACCACGGATTACGCCATCGACATCTTCCACTCGGCAGTCAAGGGCGAGCGCTACGCGTGCTTCCTGAACAGCGACGAAGCCCTGCCGATGATGTACATGCCCGACGCCGTGCGCGCCACCATCGAGTTGATGGAAGCGCCGGCCGAGCGCATCACCGAGCGCGGCAGTTACAACCTCGCCGGCGTGAGCTTTACGCCAGCGGAACTGGCCGCGGAAATCCGCCGGCATCGCCCGACGTTTGAAGTGACGTACGCGCCGGACTTCCGCCAGGCGATTGCCGCGAGCTGGCCCAACTCCATTGACGATTCCGTTGCGCGGCGCGACTGGGGTTGGCAGCCGGAATATGGCGTGGCGGAAATGACGGTCGACATGCTCAAGAACCTCGCGCACTTAGCCGTTCCGAGCGAGGCGCACGGCGCACATTGACCTGCGGGTTGCGGGCGGCGACTAGAAATGCGACCGATCCCCCCGCGTGCTTGCGGTATCGGTCGGGTGGGTTGTGTCCAACAATGCAGCATGACCGCCACTTTCCGCACCCGCCGCATGCCCTGTCCGACGCCCGACAAACGTTCTGCGTCGCCTGATCCGGCGCCGCGTCATCGCGACGACCCTCCGCCCGCGCAGCGCACGTGGTGGGTGCCGGTCGTCCGCATGTCGGTGGTGGCCGGCGTGGTGGCAGCCATTCCGCACACGCCGATTGCGCTGCCATTTGCAGAAGGCGCCTGGATGCTGCATATGGCGGCGGGCCTGCTCTTCATGGTGGGCGCCATCGACAGCCTTTTTCTCTTCGCCATGCGTCGCAAGCCGTGACAGTGCGCGCACCCTCATGCGCGTCACGACACATCCACGGCCCGGGCGCTCCCACCCTCGGTAAGTTTTAAAACAGGTTGTAAAAACGTTCAGACGACGGCTGACCGCATGATCCCCGCGGCCATCGCCTCGTCACGTAGTCGTAACGGCATCGTTACAGAAACCGGGTGATGATGCGGCGGCGCAGCAAACGTTATCGCTGCCCCGCAATCCTTTGCTACTGCGGTTCTCCATCACTTTCAGCGTGGTCGGTTTTGTGCCGCAAGTGTAAGCGGATGTTGCATTGCACGGTCCTGGCCCGATGCTTGCTCAATGTCGTGCGGTCACTCTGCGTGAGCACGGTGTGCAAGTCACTTCGCGCGACGCGCAGAACAACGCTCTTCCTATAAGCGAATCCGGATCGGTTCCCACGGCATTCGCACTACGCTCGTCCCCGCCAACTGACTGCGCGGGTGACAAGGCGCTTTTCTCGGATGGTCCCGGGGTTTCGACGGTCATTGCGCGCATGTGTGCCTGCCGCGGCGGGCGCTTGTGCGCGTGATCGGAATCGCTTCACAAGAAAACGAGGAAACCATGAAAGCAGTCCTACTGGAGAATCATCCGTTGCTGCGGGCCGGACTTAGCGCACTGCTCGCGCATCCCTCCCTGGGCCTGGACGTTACCGCACCCACCTTGCCGGCGGGCGAGCCAGGCGAACTGCAACCGGCTGACGTGCGCGCGGATTTGCTCGTCATCGGTCTGGACGAAGCCGACGCCCCCGTTGATGCCGCCCAGCTGCGCGACGCCATTGCCAGCAGCGAGGCGCGCCACGTGGTGTTGCTGGCGGCATCCCTCTCCCTCGAAGAAGCGCACGTTGCCATGACGTGCGGTGTAGACGCCTACGTTGCCAAGACGCAGTCGCCCGAGGTGTTGCTGGCAACGCTGCGGCTGGTGCTGGCCGGGGGCCAGTCGTATCCCCCGCTGGCGCCGCGCACGACGGGTGCCGCAGTACCGATGCTGGCGCTCAACGCTGCGGAAGCGGCGCAGCGGCTCAATGTGTCGCTGCGGCAGTACGAGGTGCTGGTGTTGCTTTCGCGCGGGCATTCGGTCAAGGGCGTGGGGCGTTTGCTGGGCATTTCGGAAGCCACCGTCAAGACGCATGCATGCACGCTGTATCGCCGCCTGAACGTGCGCAACAAGAGCGAAGCGGTGTATGCCGCCATGCGACTGGGAATTCCGCTGGAGCTGCAAGGTGGCACGGCTGCCACCCTGGCCGCACCGGTGGAGACTGCTGAGGAGGCCGACGTGTTTGTCGAGACCGCAGCGTGCGCGCCGTGCGCCGATGCCACGGTTGCAGATGCGGTGATGGCGCCGTCCAGGACCGCAGCGCCAAATGTGGCGGCGGCAGCCGAACTGGGCGCCGAGTCGCGCTGGGCCGCCATGACGCGTGCGTTTGGCAGCGTGGCCCCCGCCCAGCCGCTGCGCACGCCCGTGCGCACCGCCAACGGCACCGCTCGCCTGGGCTGACCCGCCTCAGGCTGCTTCGATGCAATGCGGCTGGCGTGCACAAGCACGCGCCGCTCACTGGACACCACAAAAATGACAGCCCACGAGCCAACCTTCCGGAGCCTACCGGCGGAGCGCGTCTGCGCGCCCGCTGGGTGGGACCTGCGCCGGCATCCGCGCCGCTGCGCTATTGCCGCCGCCACCGTGGTGGTGGTCGGCACGGCCCCCATGCTGGCGCATGCCGCCTCGGACGACGCCTCCAACGCCGCTACGCGGCACCTGATCGACGCGCAACTCAACGCGCCCGCTACCGTTGCGAGCGCAAGCAATGATGGCCTGCCTGCATCACCGGCCAGCATGCTGTTGATTGCGCAGCAGCCGGTGCCGCCTGCTGATACCCCGACACTCGCGCCGGCACCCGCGCCAATGCCTGCGGACGCCGCACCCTCGGCGCCGCCCGCACCGGCGCCTTCCCCGACGGTCATCTTGCCGCCGGGCATGCCGTCTCCGGATGCTGCCGCGCCGGCGCCTGCCATGTCGCCAAGCCCGAGCATGTCTGGCCCGACGGCACAGGGGCCGGGTGCCTTGGAGCCGCTGCAAGTGTCGCCCGAGGCGGCCAACGCCGCGGCCACGCACGCTGCCGGCAATCCGCCAGAGAATGCGCCCGCCGGCCCCATGCCGACCGAACGCGCCGCCTTCCACGACGAAGTCATGCGCGAAGCGCGCGAGGGCGCGGCCACGCTGGCACAAGAGCACCTGCGCGAGCACCCCGACTGGTTCAAGGAAAGCGAGTCGTGGCACGTCGACCATGCCGCCGCTGCACAGCGCATCCGCTGGGGGCGTCAGCAATTGAAGGTCATCAACGGGCCGGAGCGCTTCGTCATCATCGACCAAGCCGTGGCCGAAATCGAAGCGCTGATCAAGAAGGTGCCCGACACGCCTGAGAACGCGGAATTCCGCCAGGAGATCGTGGCGGACGAAGTGGTGGCGCTGGCCTCGCGCGGGCGTATGAAGGATGCCGTCAAGCGCTACGAAGCCATGTCGCAGACCGGCAAGGTGCCCGCCTACACGCGTGTGGCCGCAGGCGATGCGTATGCGTATCTCGATACGCCCGACAAGGCCGCTGCCGCCTACGCGCAGGCACTGAAAGATGCCAGCCCCGGCGAGATCGAAACGGGCGATGTGCAGGAGGGCCTGTTCTATGCCTACCTCGACACAGGCCGCTTTGAAGACGCGCGCGCGCTGCTCGACAAGATGAAGGCCGACAACCCGGAATACGTGCGCCTGGCGCCCGAAGCCGGTACGCCCAACCCCGACTACTCGCGCGTCAAACGCCTGGAAGCGCAGTATCTGGTGCTGACAGGGCGGACGCATCAGGGCATTGCCGAGATGGACAAGTGGCGGCACGAGGCACCGTTTGCCGCATCGCTCGTGAGCGCGCGTGCAGATGGTGCGATGGTGCAGGCCGAGCCTTACCGCTCGCGCGAGATGTACAAGACCGCGCTGGCCGAGCACCCGGATGACCTGAGCGTAGTGGCAGGCTATGGCCGCGCATCGCTGGCGGTAGACGACCTGAAGACCGCCAAGGATGTCGCCAATGGGTTGGATGAGCGCTTTCCCGAGAACGGCTCGGTGCATGCGCTGCGCAAGGATCTGGACGTGTACCAGAGCCCGCAGCTCGTCATTCAATCGACGGCGGACAAGGGCAACTCGGTGTTCGCCGACAACGAGTTTGGCGTGGACACGAAGGCCTACAGCGGCCCGTTTGCCGATCACTATCGATTGTTCTTCCACAACTTTTCGGGGCGCGCGAATTTTGACGGCACCTCGCAAAGCCGTGTGCGCAATGGCGCCGGCCTGCAATGGTTCGATACCGGGGTCGAGGTGAACGGCGAGGTGCACCAGTCCGTCGGCTCGGCCGGCAAGACCGGCGGCACGCTCGACGCGACGTGGGTGCCGAGCGATCACTGGAAGGTCTCGGGCATGGTCACCAACGACGACCTGGAGGTGCCCTACAAGGCGTACCAGGCGGGCGTGACGGGCAAGACCATCAGCGGCAACGTGCGCTACACGTGGGACGAAACGCGCTACGCATCGCTCACGTACGGCGTATCGCGCTACACCGACGACAACCTCCGCCAGCGCTGGGGCGCCAATTTCTATCAGCAGCTGTTCGTGTCGCCACGGCACACGGTGGGTGTGTTGCTGGGTGCCGATACGAGCAGCAACACCATGACGGGCCTGAACTACTTCAGCCCCTCGCGCGACTACAGCGGGCAGGCCACCGCCATCTGGTCGTGGACGCCCTGGCGCTATGCCGACAAGTCGTTCACCCAGCGCGTGTACCTCACCGGCGGCATGTACAACCAGCAGTCGTTCGGCAACAGTCCGATGTATGAAGCGCGTCTGGAGCACGTGTGGCAGATCAACCGCAAGACGCAGGTCTCTTACGGCATCGGCTATGGCCGGCACCGCTACGACGGCCAGCCCGAGAACCGCAAGTTCCTGTACCTGAACCTCAACATTCCGCTCTGATCGCGCTCATGCCCATGCAAGCTACCCGACAACCGTCGTTGCGACGATTCATCGCCTGGATGGCGCCGAGGATGGCGTTGGCCCTGATGTTGGTCTTCCTTGCGGCGGTGCGTCCGGCTGCCGCCCTGCAGGTGGACTTCCTGCCCAAGCCCGACCCGGACGATGGCAAGACCTTCCGCGTACTGTGCTTTCACGACATCCGCGACGACCTGCGCGCCAGCTTCGAGACACTGCCCGATGGCTTTGCTGTCGACACGAAGATGCTGACGAACATGTTCAGCTGGATCCAGGCCAACGGCTATCACCCCGTCACGCTCGCGCAGATTGACGAGGCGCGCCATGGTGGCAAGCCGCTGCCCAAGCGGCCGATTCTGCTGACGTTCGACGATGGCTACGAGAGCCACTACACGAAGGTCTTCCCGCTACTCAAGCAGTTCCGCTTCCCCGCCGTGTTCGGGCTGGTGACCGAATGGACCGACGCGCCGCCGGGGGCGAAGGTCAAGCTGTCGGACAAGCAGATCGTGCCGCGTGATTTCTTCATGAACTGGAACCAGATCCGCGAGATGCAGGCCTCGGGCCTGGCGGAGTTCGCCACCCACACGGCAGACATGCACCACGGTGCGCTTGGCAACCCGCAGGGCAACGAGATGCCGGCCGCCAGCACGCACGAATACCTGCCCAAGCTCGGCCGGTATGAAACCGATGACGAGTACCGCAAGCGCGTGCGTGCTGATCTGCAGCGCAGCATCGACCTCATCCAGAAGAACGTCGGCAACAAGGTGCAGACCGTGGTGTGGCCGTACGGCGCCCACAACCTGATGCTCGACCAGGAAGCCGCCAACGTGGGCCTGAAGTACATGCTCACGCTGGAACCGGGCCCGAACACGCCGGACGTGCCGCTGACCGCCATCCGCCGCAGCCTGATGGGTTACGACACCAACACCGGTGACCTTGAGCGCTCGCTGCGCGAGCCTGTCACCCACCACGGTCAGATCAACCCCGTGCAGCGCGTGGTGCAGGTCGACATGGACTACATCTACGACCCGGACCCGAAGCAGCAGGAAGCCAACCTCGGCAAGCTGATCGACCGCATCAAGGATCTCGCGCCGCGCGTGGTTTACCTGCAGGCCTTTGCTGACCCGAAGGGCAATGGCGCGGTGGACTCGGTGTACTTCCCGAACCGCCACATGCCGATGCGTGCGGACCTCTTCTCGCGCGTGTCGTGGCAGTTGAAGACGCGCGCCAAGGTGGAGGTGTACGCCTGGCTGCCGATGCTGTCGTTCAAGCTGCCGGCCAACAACCCGGCGGCCACGCATTTCGTGCAGGCCGTGCCGGGCGCTCCGCAGAAGCCTGGCACAGTCAAGCCGCCGCGCCTGTCGCCGTTTGATCCTCAGGCGCGCCAGATGATTCGCGACATCTATGAGGACCTGGCCAAGAACGCGACCATCGACGGCATCCTGTTCCATGACGATGGCGTGCTCGACGACTACGAAGACGCCAGCCCCGCCGCGCTCAAGGCCTACGAGGCGATGGGCCTGCCCGGCGACATCAACCAGATCCGTCAGTCTCCTGAGCTGATGCAGAAGTGGACACGCGCCAAGACGGCGGCGCTGATCTCGTTCTCACATGAGCTGACGTCCGTGATGCAGGGCTACCAGAACGGCCGCGACATGCTGACCGCGCGCAACATCTTCTCCAGCCCCGTGCTCGATCCGAAGGCCGAAACCTGGACGGCGCAGAGCTATGACGACTTCCTGGAGGCGTACGACTACGTGGCGCTCGAAGCCATGCCGTACATGGAAGGAGCCAAGGACCCGAAGGACTGGATGAAGAAGCTGACCGCTGCCGTGGCCAAGCACAAGGACGGCCTGAAGAAGACCATCTTCGAGCTGCAGGCCGTGGACTGGCGCAACAACGACAAGCCTATCCCCCCGGCGGAACTGCGTGACCAGATGCGCCGTCTGCGCGCGGCTGGAGCACTCAACTACGGCTACTACCCAGACGACTTCATCGCGGGGCGGCCCGATACCGAAGTGCTGCGTGAGGTGATGTCGCTCAAGACGTACATCGAGACGCGCAAGACGCCGGGTGGCGACAAGGGCAGCGTGGAGAAACTCGACAGCTCCAGCATTGGACCGCAAAGCCAGCCGCCGAATGCTGGTGCGGCCGGTGGGGCCGGTGCCGCCAAGAAACCCGCGACGACTGAAGCGGCAACGTCGTCCCGCAACAAGGCGGGAGGCTGACGTGGCAGACCTGCTTCTGGCCAAGCGCTGGATCTCCGGCTTTGTCTTCTACTACCCGTTCTTCATGTCGTATTTCTGGATGATCGGGGGGCTGCTGCATTACTTCCTGCTGGAGCGTGGCACCAGCCACATCCAGCATCCGCTGGCGCTGCTGGGCGTGAAGAGCTACCCCAAGGTATCGGTCATCGTGCCCTGCTACAACGAGGAGGCCAACGTGCGCGAGGTGATCAGCCACCTGGCCCGCATGCGGTATCCGAACTACGACATCATCGCCGTGAACGACGGCAGCTCCGACCGCACCGGCGAGCGCCTGAACGAACTGGCCGCCGAGTATCCGCAGCTCGTGGTGATCCACCAGTCGTCCAACCAGGGCAAGGCGATCGGGCTGACCACCGCGGCGCAGGTGACCGATGCCGAGTACCTCATGTGCATTGATGGCGATTCCATCCTCGACGTGGATGCGATTGCCTGGATGATCCGCCACCTGATGGAGAACCCCACCATCGGCGCGGTGACGGGTAACCCGCGCATCCGCACGCGTTCCACGCTGCTGGGACGCATGCAGGTGGGCGAGTTCTCGTCGATCGTGGGGCTCATCAAGCGCACGCAGCAGGTGTATGGCCGGCTGCTGACGGTGTCGGGCGTGGTCGTGATGTTCCGCAAACACGCCATTGAAGAGGTGGGCTACTGGAGCAACGACATGCTCACGGAGGACATCGACATCAGCTGGAAGCTGCAGGTGGGCGGCTGGATCATCCGCTACGAGCCGCGCGCGCTGTCGTGGATCCTGATGCCCGAGACGTTCCGCGGCCTGTACAAGCAGCGCTTGCGCTGGGCCAAGGGCGGCATCCAGGCGCTCATCAAGTACGCGCCGGCCATGCTGAGCCTGCGTCAATCGATGATGTGGCCGATCTTCTTTGAATACGCGCTGTCGGTCGTGTGGGCGTACAACATGCTGTTTGTCATCACGTGGTCGGTGGCGGGTTTCTTTATCGACATGCCGCCCGAATGGCGCATGGAGGCGTTCCCGCGCTGGCATGGCACGCTGCTGTTCATCACGTGCGTGCTGCAGTTGCTGGTCGGCTGCTTTATCGACCGCCGCTACGACGACGGCATCCTGCGCTACTTCATCGACACCGTCTGGTACCCGGTAGCGTTCTGGATTCTCAACCTCATTACCACGGTGGTCGGTTTTCCGGCTGTCGCCTTTCAACGCACGCGCGCGCGCGCTCGCTGGACTAGCCCCGACCGGGGCGTACAACAACAGGGGCATTCGCCATGACCATGCTTGTCATTGACGTTTCACGCAATTCAATCCGGCAGTCGTTTTCCGACAAGGGCATTGTCGGCACGCTGCACCACGTGCTGTGGTTCCGCATCTTCCGGCCTATCCTGGTGATCTCGATCTGGGGGCTGCTGGGGTTGTACGTGGGCTACTCGATCAGCAGCGTGGGCCCGAGCGGCCTGCCGTTCGAGCAGCTGCGCATGTACGGCAACATCATTGCCGGCATGGGTGGGGTGCTGGTGGTGTGGATGGCGCTGTCGCGGCTGGATCGCGCTCTCCGCCGCAAGATGGCCAGTACCAAGGCACCAACACTGACGCCAATGGCAGCGGCGTCGCGCGCGGCTTTGCAAGCACGCAAGCCCGCCTGGCAACGCCCGCGCAATACGCGCCTGCTGGTGGTCGACCACGATGACGACGGCGACATCACGCATGTGCGCTCATGGCAAGAGTGGACCGGCCGCGCCGCGCCCGAGGGCGCGGCCACATCGCCCACGCCGTTCGTTCGCAGCCCAGAGTACGACCCCGAGGAACCCGTGCTTGCCGCCAGCGAAGTCATCGTGGTGGAGCGCGTCGACCGTACCGAGCCCTCGCTGGCCCGAGCCGAGTCGCCAACGCCGCCGCAGTCGCAGCCGCACCGCGTGGCCAAGGCGGTCGACGAGGTGACGGCGGAGGCCGCAGGCTTTCACCGCTTTGGCTATCGTGGCCGTCTGGGCCGCAACGATTGGGTGGACCCGCAAGCGCCCACGCAGTCCTTTGCCATGCGCCCCGGCATGGCGCGCCACTATGGCGGCGTGAGTGCGGTCGTGCATGGCCGCGCTGCAGTGCAAGCGGCGGACCGGCCCACGGAACGCTACCGCAGCTTCCACGCCTTTGGTGCACACGCTCAGCTCGAAGACCCATACGCCGCACTGGAGCGCACCGAGCTCATCGACCCGCTGCACGGCTTCGGGCGCCGCGCCAACATCGTCGCCAGCGGCCGTTGAGCGGTCGCAGAGAACAAGAAGGGGCGGATAGCCCCAACGGCCCTCAAGCGCCCCGGTGTGCGCGTCACCGGGGCGTTTTTTTGTCTGCGCGATTGCAAGCCGTTGCACCATTCCCCGGCGTTAACACATAAGGATTAAGGGAACGTCTTGATGCGATGCGCAATCGTTGCCGCCAGTGCGCGGCACAGCACAGCAAACGCTTGTTGGGCAGCAATGTCCGGCGCGCGCATCGCGTGGTTGCGCAAACCGGCGCGGAGCCCTCTTGATTGCCGACGCGCGTCTGCCTATGCTGGGTTCTCCTGCAAGCGAGTCCATCGGCTCTCTCTCTTTTTCCCCTTGCAGTGCTCATGCTGTCAGTGAACCAAGCCCCCGTCGCAAGCGCCGCACGCGACACACAAACAAAGCTGGAGACAACTGTGCTGAGTCCCCATGAATTTGCCGTTTTGCTCTTGGTCAACGAGGGTGCCGAAGCCGCGGACTTGGACCGCGCCGATGTTGAGGCATTGATCGAACGTCAGCTCGTCACACTGGAACGCCGTGGTCCCGACCGCTGCTATGCCAGGGTGACGCTTCAGGGCTACGTTTTCCTCAAGGCATCCGGGCACGTGCGCACCGTTGCGCGCCGCGTTGCTGCCGTGCCGCACTGAACTGTCCTTCCTACCGTTTCTCCCGCACGCCGTCTGCATTGTCTGGGCACGTAGCCCAGGCAACGGGTGACGCGCGTGCGCCGATACAAACGGAAACACACGGCAAGTGGCCCAAGCCTGCGCCGCACTCTGCATGGGGCGAGGTTTTTGCTGAGTTGCAGATGCCACCTCTGGGTTTGAACGCGATTGCGTTGGCGACCGCCTGCACACCCGAGGCTGGCATCCAAAGACAACTCTCGAGGAGCCACCATGAAAACCCAAGCCACACTCGTTGCCGCGCTGCTGGCGGTTGCTGGGGCCGTATTCGCCCAACCGATGCCGCCAACGCGCCCGGATATGGACCGCGACCATGAAGGCGCGGAACGCGCCGAGCGCATGGAACACGCCGAGCGGATGGAGCAACGCCACGACGAGCACCGCGAGCTACAGCACGCACGCCGTGAGTTGCGTCACGATCGCGAGGCCATCAAGCGCCGCGCGCGCGAAGAACATGAGGAACACGAACGGCATGAACAACGTGAGCGGATGGAGCCGCATTGAGTCCCATGCTGCTGAACTTCGCCCATAGGCTCGCGCGCAATGTCGCGCGGGCCGCGCCATACGCAACGTCTTTCGTCCGCGCCTAGTTCGCCACCCCCAATACCCTGAATGACCTTGCTTGTCCCCTCGCACGCAAGGGCGAGGAGCTTGGCTTTTTTCAGTACGGTGGATCAACGTACTGCCTGTTCTTTGCGCCGGGCGTGGTCGATGCGTTAATGGTGCAGCCACCGCTCTCGCACGACACCGCGCCCGTCAAGGTCAACGCAGCGCTGGCGCTGCGTGTCAGCAGGCTCAGGCTTCCACTTCCGCCAGCGCTTTCAAGCCGACTGACAACATCGCCAGATCGGCCGGGCCAGCGGTCATCTGGTCGGCGATGACGCGGTTGTAGCGCGTCAATGCGTCTTGCCGGGTGGCTTGCCAGGTTTCCACCAAGGCGTCCGCGCTGGCGCCCGACGGTGCGTTGCGCAATACGGACCCCGTCAAACGGCGGCGCAGTTGCCCGAGTTCTTCCAGCAGCGTGGCGCGCGCCAGCATCTGCCAGTGGGTTTGCGCGGGTAGGCCGAGAATGCCGCCTTGCAGCCACCCATAGTTCAATGGTTGATCCAGCGCGAAGTACGCGCGCGCCGCGAGCTTGGCATCGCAGTTGCACGCACTGGCCACTTCAGCAATGTCGAGCAGCGACACGCGCGCAGGGATGCCGGTTGCTACGCGTGCCAGCGCATCCGGCACACCGGCGTCGACCAGCACCTGCTGTTGCTGCGCGGCGGCCTGCATGGAGGCTTCCGTCTGCAGCGAGTCGATGTCCGAGGCTAGCGCATCGACTGCCGTGCGAAAGTGCTCCACCGTGGCGGGCACGTCCGCCACGCGCCGCCGCAAGAACCACAGCGTGGCACGCTCATGCAGTTGCGCCAGCGCGGTAAACAGCGCGGCTTGCGTGTCGTGTGGCACCTGCGCGTCCAGCGCGTCCACCGCTTGCCAGAGCGCATCGAGCCGATAGACGGCCCGTGCCACCAGGCTCGCCCATACCACCGCCAGCGGCTCGGCGCCGGTTTCTTCGGCCAGGCGGTGCACGAAGGTCACGCCGGCACGGTTGACGAGCGCGTTGGCATGCATCGTCGCCAGAATCTCGCGCCGCAGCGGGTGCCGAGGGATGGCCGACGCGCAGCGCGTATGCAGCGGCTGCGGAAAGTACCCCGGCAGGCCATCGGCAATGAACGGCTGGTCTGGCAGTTCACTACCGAGCAGCACGTCGTACAGCCACATCTTGCTGTAGGCCATCAGCACGGCACGCTCGGGTGTGGTCAAGCCGCCGCCGGCTGCGCGCCGGGTGTCGATCTCTTCGTCTGCGGGCAGGAACTCGATGTGCCGGTTCAGACGCCCGTTGCGCTCCAGATGCCGCATCAGGCGCGCTTCGGGTTCCAGCCACAGCGCGGTGCGTGTGCGTGCAAGCGACAACGCCTGCGTCTGGAAGTAGTTGTCGTGCAAGACGAGCGTGCCGACCTCGTCGGTCATCTCGGCCAGCAGTGTGTTGCGCTGCTTGAGCGTCATCTCGCCGTCGGCCACCACCAGGCCCAGCAGGATCTTGATGTTGACCTCGTGGTCGGAGCAATCGACGCCGGCCGAGTTGTCGATGGCATCGGTGTTGATGCGCCCGCCGCGCTGTGCGTATTCGATGCGGCCAAGCTGGGTGCAGCCCAGGTTGCCGCCTTCGGCCACCACCTTGCAGCGCAGCTCTGCACCATTCACGCGCAGGCCGTCGTTGGCGCGGTCGCCCACTTGCGCGTGCGTCTCGGTGCTGGCCTTGATGTAGGTGCCGATGCCGCCGTTGTAGAGCAGATCCACCGGCGCCTTGAGGATGGCGTGCAGCAGATCGTTCGGCGCCATCTCAGTGGCGGTCACATCCAGCATGGCGCGCACCTCGGGCGATAGCGGAATCGCCTTGGCCGTGCGCGGGAACACGCCGCCGCCGGGGCTGATCAGCGCCCGGTCGTAGTCGGCCCAGCTTGACCGTGGCAAATTGAACAGGCGCTCGCGCTCGGCAAAGCTCGTGGCCGCATCGGGTGACGGATCGAGAAACACATGCCGATGGTCGAACGCCGCCAGCAGCCGGATATGGCGCGAGAGCAGCATGCCGTTGCCGAACACATCGCCCGACATGTCGCCCACGCCGACCACGGTGAAGTCCTGCGTTTGCGTATCGACGCCCATCTCGCTGAAGTGCCGCTTGACCGATTCCCACGCGCCGCGCGCGGTGATGGCCATCTTCTTGTGGTCGTAGCCAACCGACCCGCCGGAGGCAAAGGCATCGCCCAGCCAGAAGCCGTATTCGGCAGAGATGGCGTTGGCGTAGTCCGAGAACGTGGCGGTGCCCTTGTCGGCGGCCACGACCAGATAGGGGTCGTCTTCGTCGTAGCGCACCACGTCGCGCGGGGGTACGAGGCGGCCGTCGACGTAGTTGTCGGTCAGGTCCAACAAGCCGCGCAGAAAGGTCTGGTAGCACGCCACGCCTTCGGCCAGATACGCATCGCGGTCGGTGGCAGGTGGCGGCTGCTTGACGACAAAGCCGCCCTTGGAGCCCACCGGCACGATGACGGTGTTCTTCACCATCTGCGCCTTCACCAGCCCCAGCACTTCGGTGCGGAAGTCTTCGCGCCGATCCGACCAGCGCAGCCCGCCGCGCGCCACCTTGCCGCCGCGTAGGTGCACGCCTTCCACGCGTGGCGAATACACCCAGATCTCGAACATCGGTTTGGGCTCGGGCAAACCCGGCACGCGTGCAGGGTCGAACTTGAATGACAGATACGGCTTGGGTTGCCCGTCTTGCGCGGCATTTTGGAAGTAGTTCGTGCGCAGCGTGGCCTCCAGCACGCCGAGGAACTGACGCAGGATGCGGTCTTCATCCAGGTTGGGCACGTCTTCCAGCGCTTCGTCGATCTGCTTGCGCAGCGTGTCGCTCTGGCGGGTGCGTTCGGCCGCGTCCAGCGCGGGGTCGAAGCGCACCAGGAACAGATGCACCAGCGCCCGCGCGATCGACGGGTTGCCGTTCAGTGCGCTTTCCATATACGCATTGCTGAAGGTCGAGCCAATCTGACGGATATAGCGCGCGTACGCCCGCAGAATGCGCACCTCGCGCCAGGTCAGGCCGGCCTGCAACACGAGGCGGTTGAGATCGTCGTTCTCCAGCTCGCCGCTCCAGATGCGCGCAAAGGCTTCTTCAAAACGCGCACGGGCTTCGTCGAGGTCCACCTCGCTGCCATCGACGATTTCCATGCCGAAGTCGTGCATCCAGATGGGCGCGGCGTCGGCGGGTTCGATGCAATAGGGGCGCTCTTCGTTCACGCGCACACCCAGGTGTTCAAGCATCGGCAGGCTGTGCGAGAGCGAGGTCGGCTGCCCCGCGCGGTAGATCTTGAAGCGCAGCGCACCGGACGGCGCTTCGAGCGGCCGGTATAACTGCATGGTGAGCAGGTTGGCGGCGGTGTCCTTGTCCAGCAGCGGCTCCATCAGTTCGATGTCGCGCACGGCCAGGCGCGCGGGGTAGTCCTCGCGAAAGCCGGCGGGAAAGGCATCGGCGTAACGGCGCAGCAGACGGTTGCCGCGCTCTTCGCCGCCGCGCGCCAGCAGCGCGTCCGACAGGTCGTCCTGCCAGCGCCGCGCCGCCTGCACGATGCGCGCTTCCAGCTCGGTCACATCCACGTCGGGCACGTCGCCCGGCTGTGTGCGCACGGTGATGTGAATGCGCGCGAGCATCGATTCCGACAACTGCGGCGTGAACTCCGCGGCGGTGCCGTGGTAGGCGTCCAGCAGCAGCTTCTGGATGCGCACGCGCAGGTCGGTGTTGAACTTCTCGCGCGGCACGAACACGAGGCACGACACGAAGCGGTCAAACGGGTCACGGCGCACAAACAGCCGCGTGCGCTGGCGCTCCTGCAGCCGCAGGATGCCCAACGCAATGTCGTGCAGCGCTTCGCTGTCCATCTGGAACAGCTCGTCGCGCGGGTATTGCTCCAGGATCGTGGCGAGCGTCTTGGCCAGGTGCCCATTCGGCAGAAAGCCGGTGCGCCGGATGACATCGGCCACCTTGCGCCGCACCAGCGGAATATCTTCGGTCGGCACCATGTAGACGTTCGATGTGTACATGCCCAGGAACCGCCGCTGCCCACACACGCGGCCTTGCGCGTCGAACAGCTTGATGCCGACGTAATCGAGATACCCAGGGCGGTGCACGGTCGCGCGCGAGTTGGCCTTGGTCAGAAAGATCGGCTCAGGCGCGTCGATGAATTTGGCGGCTCCCGGTGCCAGGCGCGTGGTGTCTGGCGTGGAGGCATCGCGCAGCGCTTCACGCAGTACGCCCAGGCCCGTGCCGGGGATGCCGCGCAGGTAATGACCATCGTCTTGCGTGATGAGCTCGTAGTCGCGGTAGCCGAGGAAGGTGAAATGCCGCTCCAGCATCCACATGAGGAAGGCCTGCGTTTCGGCAATCTCCGCGCGCTCCACCTCACCGGTGGAGGGCTGCGCCGCACGCGCGGCCAGTGCATCGATGGCGGCCTGGGCGGCGGCCTGCATGGGCTTCCAGTCGTCTACCGTGGCACGCACGTCGCGCAGCACGCGCACCAGGCCATCGTGCAGTGCCTGCATGCGCTCGGGCTCGGAGAAGCGGTCGACCTCGATGTGGATGGTGGACTCGAAGCGCGCGGTGCCGTGGGTTTCGCGGTCGGCATCGTTGGGCGTGTGGGGCATGTCGCCGGCCAGGGCAGTGGGACGTTGGACGCCGCCGCCAGCGGCGACTGCCACGCGCATGCCGGCCGCATCGCGCTGCACGCGATAGACCGGGTGGAAGGCGGAATGCAGCGCGAGCCCCTGCCGGTTGATCTCCATCGTCACGGAGTCGAACAGGAACGGCATGTCGTCGTTGACGATCTCGACCACCGTGTGGCCGCAGTACCAGCCGTGCTGTTCCAGGGTGGGGTTGTAGACGCGCACGCGCGGCTGGCCGGACACGAACTTCTGCCCCAACTGCCAGTGCGCCATAGCCGCGCCATACAGGTCGGCCACGCTGCGCGAGGTCACGTCTTCGGGGTCCGCCAGTCCGTAGTAGTGCCGCAGAAAGGGCTCGAACAGCGCGGCAATATCGGGTGCACGTTCGCGTGCGAGGGCCACCGCATCCGCCATGTGCTGGCGGACCTTATCTTCGTGCTGGGCAGACATGGAGTGCCTCCCGAAAAAGGGCCAGCCCATGCTACGCCCCGTGCCCATGGCTGGCAATCAGGAGGATGGCGGGCGCCTGCGTGCGCAGGCTCAGGCGCGCTTTTTTGTGCGCTGCGTTGGTGGTTCGGCGCGGGGCTGCTGCGCGGCGTCCGCGTGCACCTTGTCCAGCAGGCGCTTGGCACGGTCTGCGCACGCTTCGGCTTCGTCCTTGTGCTCGATCTCGTTGGTCAAGGCCAGTAGTTGGTGTTTGCTTTGCGCGAGCCGCTGTTCCAGCAGTTCGATCTCGGCAATCTTGCGCCGCAGCGCAACGAGCAGTGCTTCGTGTTGCCAGTTGTCCAGATCGGGCGGCAGCAGCGTGCGGATTTCGTCCAGCGAGAATCCGGCACCCTGCGCGCACAGGATGATCTCCAGGCGCCTGAGTGTATCGGGCGCGTACTCACGGTAACCGTTGGCCTGGCGTTGCGCGGGTTGCAGCAAGCCGCTGGCCTCGTAAAACCGGATGCGCGAGGCGGCAATGCCACTCTGCTGGGCGAGTTCTCCGATCTTCATGCGGACGGCTCCGAAGGGGCTTGACATTAAAGTCGACTTTAAGCTTAACGTGGAAAGGTCGTCAAACGAGGCAACCCCATGAAGCTCTTCACCCCGCTCACGCTGCAGAACGGCGCGGTCATCCCCAACCGTCTGGCCAAAGCCGCCATGGAAGAGAACATGGCCGACGCAGACCACGCACCGTCCGATGCGCTGCTGCGCCTGTACGAGGCTTGGGCCAAGGGCAAGGCGGGGCTGATCATCACGGGCAATGTCATGGTGGACCACCGTGCCATGACTGGCGCCAACGGTGTAGTGCTGGAAGACGATGCGCATCTCGACCGTTTCCGGCGCTGGGCGCAGATCGCCCGGGCCAATGGCGCGCATGTGTGGATGCAGCTCAACCACCCCGGTCGCCAGATGCCGGCTGCGTTGGGGCAGCCCACCTTGGCCCCATCCGCCGTGCCGATGGATCTGGGGGCCTTGTCCAAGCAATTTCCGGTGCCCAGGGCGATGACGGAAGCCGATATCGCCGAGGTGCAGCAGCGTTTTACGCGGGCCGCAGTGTTGGCCGAACAGAGCGGTTTTACCGGCGTGCAGATTCACGCAGCGCATGGTTATCTGCTGAGCCAGTTTCTTTCGCCCATCACCAACAAGCGGCAGGACGCGTGGGGCGGCCAGATTGAACACCGCGCGCGTTTGCTGCTGGACATCGTACGCAGCGTGCGCGGTGCGGTATCGGCGCAGTGCGTGGTGGCGGTCAAGCTCAATTCGGCGGATTTCCAGCGCGGCGGCTTCAGCCCGGAAGATGCGAAGCGTGTGGTGGAGATGCTCAATCCGCTGGGCGTGGATTTGGTGGAACTGTCGGGCGGCAGCTATGAAGCCCCGGCCATGCAGGGCCAAGCGCGCGATGGCCGCACGCTGGCGCGCGAGGCGTACTTCCTGGAATTCGCGCGCGACATTGCGGCCGTGGCACACATGCCGCTGATGGTGACGGGCGGCATCCGCCGCCGTGCAGTAGCGGAGCAGGTAGTGGACAGCGGCATTGCCATGGTGGGCATTGCCACGGCGCTGTCGATTGATCCGAACCTGCCGCGCGACTGGCATGCCGGCAAGGACAGCGCACCCGTGCTGCAGCCCATTACCTGGAAGAACAAGGTGCTGGGCTCACTGGCCAACATGGCGGTCGTCAAGTTCCAGCTCAATCGCCTGAGCCGGGGGCGAGGTACCCACCCACGTGTCTCGCCCCTGCGGGCGCTGGTGGTGCAACAGCTGGCCACGGCCTGCCAGACGCGGCGTTACAAGCGGTGGCTGGCGAGGCGCGCGTTGCGTTAGCCGGCACAACCCCGGGGGCAACCCGGTTGACGGTGGTATCCAGTTTTCTGGAAAATACATCCATTAAGATGGAATTCGCGCCTGCCGCGAAGCCGCCTACCTTTTGGAGCCCCGCATGCCTGCCCCCAAGCCGAACGACGACATCCGGAGCGACGACATCCGCCTGATCGATTGCACCGAGGCGGAGCACGCACAGGCCATCCTCGACATCCTCAACGAGGCCATCGTCAACTCCACGGCGCTGTATGACTACGTTCCCCGCCCGCCGCAGGCCATGCAGACGTGGTTTGCCGCCAAGCGTGCCGGCGGGTTTCCGGTGGTGGGCGCGGTGGATGCCTCGGGCCGGCTGCTGGGCTTCGCAAGCTGGGGCACGTTCCGCGCGTTTCCCGCCTACAAGTACACGGTGGAGCACAGCGTGTACGTGCACCACAGCTGCCGTGGGCGCGGGCTGGGCGAACGCCTGCTGCGTGAACTGATCCGGCGCGCGCAAGCGGCGCAGGTGCACGTGCTGGTCGGCTGCATCGACGCGGCCAACGCCGGCAGCGTCGCCCTGCATACCCGGCTCGGGTTCGTGCATGCGGGCACCATCAAAGAGGCGGGCTTCAAGTTCGGCCGCTGGCTCGATGCCGCGTTCTACCAGCTCAACCTTGAGACGCCTGCACACCCTGTGGATGGTTGATGGCGTTGCAACTGCCGCCGCGATGGTCGCAGCAAGATAGAAAAAGGCCGGCGTGGTGCCGGCCCTTTTCATTGCGTCGCCAACAGCGCCGTCAGCCTTTGGCCACGACGTTGATGCGCAGCGCTTCCGCCCCCGCCGCGATGGCGAGCAGCCGGTCGACATTCGGATGCGCGCCCGGGCGGTTGCGCGCATCGGCGGTGTGCTCGGCAAATACGGCCAGTCCGTGTTCGGCGGCCTTGGCATCGAGCTGGCCGAAGGCCTGCTGCAGGTAGTGGTACACCGCCAGCGAACCTTGCTTGCCCGGCTTGTTCTCGATGTCGGCGACCACGGCGCCCTGGCCGTCCACCAAGTCGATCCGCTCGACGCCGTCAATGGCGGGCAGTTGGGCGAGGTTGTCCTTGAAGATGGGGGTCGGTTGAATCACTGAAGTGGCTCCATGGGTTGTTCAGGCGGGCCGTATGTTAGCCGCTCTGGCGCCACGCGCGCGCGGCTCAGCGTTTTGCGGCGGCCTTGTTCACGGCAATGGCCGCCTGGATGAGCGCCTTCAGCGCTTTCTCGTTCACCGTGTCGCCTTCGCGAAAATCGATCGCGCGGCGGACGTTGCCGTCCAGGCTGGAGTTGAAGAGCCCGGCAGGGTCCGGCACGGAGGCACCCTTGGCAAACGTCATCTTCACCGTCTGCTTGTAGGCCTCGCCGGTGCAGAGGATGCCGTGGTGCGACCACACCGGCACGCTCCATTTCCATTCTTCGACCACGCCAGGGTCGGCTGCCAGGATGACGGTGCGCAGGCGGGTGAGCATTGCACCGCGCCAGTCGTTCAGCTCGGCAATGCGGGCGTCGATCTGCTCGGCTGCCGGTGCTGCGTTGTCCTTTGCGTTGTCCGGTGCGTTTTTCTTCATGCGTTGCCTCCGTGGTGGATTGACGAGGATAGGCTCAACGGCGTGCGTGCGCCATCACCGACTTGCGCGCGCGGGCCATGGCGCCCGGCCAATTTTGGAGCCAAACTTGCTTGCCTGAAGCAGGCTTGGTTGAGGGAGCCATCATGCAAGAGCTCGCCTTTCGTACGCTGCTGTATCGCTACTTCTTCTTTGGCTGGCTGTTCAAGGATGCCAGTCACGGCAACCTGTTTGAACGCTCCGCTGCATGGCGCTTCAACCAGGCGCATGCGCACTGGCTGCTGGCCTATATGCGGCGGTGGCTCTGGTGCGGTGCGGTCTGCTATGCGCTGGGTGGGGTGGCGGAACTGGCGCTCAAGACGCCGTGCCTGTCGGCATTGTTCTATGTGCCGAGCGCGTTGAGTGTGCCTATCAATATGGTCATCGGTGTGCTGTGGATCGGCTTGAAGGCGCTGCCGGGTCCTGTGCGTGAACGCTAGGAGCTACACGGTCGCAATCAGCAATTCCTCCGCATTGGCGGGGGGACGCAAGCCATCGGCACGGCCGGCAAAGTAACGCTGCGTCAGGGTGTCGGCGGAGATGTGCTGTGCATCACGAAAGCCGTTTTCGCGTGCCAGCGCCAGCATTTCGGGCGGGGTAAAGAAACTGATGAACGGTGTGCCGCTGGCACGTGCGCCTTTCTCGGCCATCTCCAGGCCGGGGCGGACTTCGGGCGCGGCCATTTCCAGCGGCAGCAGAAACGTCATGGCAAACATGGAGCCTGGCGCCAGCGATGCCACCTGCCGTAGCGTGGCAGCGTTCGCTTCCTTGGTCAGATACATGCTCACGCCGGTGGACACGACCACGGCCGGCTTGCTGGTGTCAAAACCGGCGGCGACAAGCGCGTCCTGCCACGACGCGCGCGCTTCAAAATCGACTGGCACGAAGCGCAGCCAATCCGGTGTGCCAAAACCGAGCTCCGCCAAACGTTGGCGCTTCCACGCCTGCGGGTTGGGCGGATCGACCTCGAACACGGTCATGCGCGACGCAACATCCGGCCGGCGCTGCGCGAAGCTGTCCAGGCCCGCGCCCAGAATGACGTACTGGCTCAGCCCTTGCGCTGCGTGCTCGATGACGAGGTCTTCAATGAAACGTGCACGCGCCACGATCGATGCCCGAAATGGCCGGGTGAACTGCGGGTCCATGTCGTCGCGCTGCTGCCAGTCGGCAGGGGGTGCGAGCAATTGCAGGCCGACCGTATCCTCCAGCACGTGCGGCGGCGCATCGATCTGCACGTGCAGAGCGCGCCACAAGGCCACACGCGCTGCGGTGCTGTCGGGTGCGGCATCCGGTGTGGTCTTCATGGCGACATGCCTCCATCAGTCGGGTGCGGATACTCGGGAAACGCGGCAACGGCCTGTACTGGCTGCTTGGTCATGCAAACCTCGAACAGCCGGCTGCTCAGCCATTCGGCCAACCAGGCTTGCAGTGCCGGCAGCGGCTGGCGGGCGAACCAATCGGGCTCCACCGCTGCAAACTGCCGCACGAACGGGAAGATCGCCAAGTCAGTTGCACACGGCATCGAGCCGCCAAGATAGCGCTGATGTTGCAAGCGTGATTCCAGCGGTATCAGCAGGGTTTCAACTGCGTGGGCACGGGCGGTCTCGCGCCGTATGGTCTCTTGGGCCTCTTGCGGATAGCGATCCGGATATTTGTAGCGATCGAGCAGGCGTTTGAAATCGCCATCGTTCGTGCGCAGCAGGGCGAGGTTGTCGTCGGATTGGGCGCGGCACCACCAGCCATCTGTGTCTGGCTGCTCGAGTGCCCAGCGCATGATGTCGAGGCTCTCTTCCAGCACGGTGCCATCGGGCAGGCGCAACACGGGCACGGTGCCCTTGGGCGAGAGCGCCAGCATTTCCGCCGGCTTATCGCGCATGACGATCTCGTAGGTCTGGAAGCGCCGGTGGGCCTGCAGCATCGCCAAGCGGGCGCGCATGGCGTAGGGGCAACGGCGATAGCTGTAGAGCAGGGGCAGTGTGGTGTCAGCGAGCATCAAGGCAAGCGTCAAAGGCGCGGTTTCTGAATCGGCGAGGGTAACGTCTAACGTCTTATGCGACCAGGCGTGCGTGCCCGCCGCGCCCGGAGCGCCGAACCGACTGCGGCGGCTGCCCAAACACGCGAATGAACGCACGCCGCATGCGCTCCGGATCAGCAAAGCCCACGGCGCGGGCGACTTGTTCCAGCGATTCATCGCCGGCTTCCACGCGCGGGCGGGCAGCCTCGGCCCGCAGCTTTTCGATGGCCTTGGCGGGCGTCTGGCCGGTCTCGGCCACGAAGGCGCGATCGAACTGGCGGCGGCTCAGGTGTGCGACGTCGGCCAGCCGGTCAACATCCAACGCCTCATGCAGATGTTCGCGCGCGTAGCTTAGCGCCCGGGCGATGCGGCTCGATGCTGGGTCCAGCTCCAGCAGCGCCGAGAACTGCGACTGCCCGCCCGGCCGCCGGTGATACACCACCAGCTCACGCGCCACCGCGCGTGACACCTCGACGCCCAGGTCGTCTTCGATCAACGCCAGCGCAAGGTCGATGCCTGAAGAAATGCCGGCCGAGGTCCACACCGGCCCGTCGTGGATGAAGATGTGGTCGCTCTGCACCTGCACGCGCGGATAGCGCCGTTGCAGCAAAGCCGCCATGCGCCAGTGCGTGGTCGCGCGGCGGCCATCGAGCAGCCCGGCTGCCGCCAGCGCGAATGCACCGGAACACACGCTCGTCATGCGCCGCGAGTGCTGTGCCGCTTCCTGCACGAAGGCGATCAACCGGGACGAGAACGCATCCTCCCGCGGGCCGTTGCCGCCGGAGATGACCAGCGTGTCGAAGGCCGGGTCGTCCAGCCCCTGCGTCTGCATGACGAGGCCTGGCGCGCTTTGCACGAGCGAGCCGCCTTCGGACAGCACGTCGATCCGATAGGCCGGCTGCCCGGAGGTGGCGGCATGCAGCCGGTTCGCCACGTCAAAGGCCGTCAGCGGGCCGGTGAAATCCAACAGGCTGCAGCCTGGAAACACCAGAAAGCCGATTCTGCGCATGATGTCTTGAAATGAGGGATTAACGTCATTTAGGTCGGATGTTGCTCCGCCAGACTGCGGCTGTCAAACGCATTTCTGGAGAGACGATCATGACGACAGCCGTGTGTGTACCGGCCGCGACCACGCCCATGTCACGCCATCACCGCTGGAAGGTGTTGGGCGTGGGGGTGGCGGCCAACGCGAGTTTTTCGGCGGCGTTTTCGGGCATTCCGACCACGGCCGTGTTCATCCGCTCGGCGTATCACCTGGGCAATGCCGAACTGGGCGTGGCGCTGGGGGCGTTGGGGTTGGGTATCGCCATCAGCGAATTACCCTGGGGCTTGCTGACCGACCGCTGGGGCGATCGCTCTGTGCTGCTAGCGGGGTTGGGGCTTACGGGGCTGGCGTTGTTCGTGATGGCGTGCTGCGTTGCACCCCTGCATGGCAATGTGCCGCCGCTAGCGTGGCTGGTGGCCGGCATGCTGAGCGTCGGCCTGTTGGGCGGCAGCGTGAATGGGTCGAGTGGGCGCGCGGTCATGGGCTGGTTTCGTGAGGGGGAGCGCGGCTTGGCCATGAGCATTCGCCAGACTGCCGTGCCGCTGGGCGGGGGGATCGGCGCGCTGGTCCTACCGAGCCTCGCCGCGCATGCCGGGTTTGCTGCGGTGTATGGCGTGCTGGCGGCGGCGTGCGTATTGACGGCGGTGCTGACGTGGCTGTGGGTGCATGACGCGCCGGATGTGGTGAGCGCTACCGCCGCCAACACCACGGCATCCGCCATGCCGGGGCCATTGCGAGACCCGATGCTGTGGCGCATGGCCCTGGCCATCGGCCTGCTGTGCGTGCCACAGGGGGCGGTCGTTGCGTTCGCCACGGTGTTTCTGCGCGACTTTGCGCATGCCAACGTGCTCACGCTCAGCCTGACCATGGCGGCCGTGCAGGGTGGCGCGGCCGTCATGCGCGTATGGAGCGGCCGCTGGACCGACCGCCACGGCAATCGCCGCGCGTATCTGCGGATGTGCGCCCGGTTGAGCGTTGCGCTGTTCGTCGTGCTGGCCGGTGTGGCGTGGATGACGTCGGCGCTGTTGATCGACCTGACAGTCATGCGCGTCGCGCTGGTGGCAGCCATCGTGGCGGGCGGCATCTGCGTGTCGGCCTGGCATGGCGTGGGCTATACCGAGATGGCTACGCTGGCCGGTGCACAGCGAGCAGGCACGGCGCTGGGCCTGGGCAATACGGGCGCTTTCACCGCGCTTGGGGTGACTTCGCTGGGCTTGCCGTATGTGCTGGCGTGGTCGTCTTGGCCGGTGGTGTGGCTGGTGGCGGCCGGCAGCGCGTTGATTGCGTGGCGTGTGCTGCCGGCGGTACGTTGATCAGCGCATCGGGCAGCGCGGCGCCAATCCCCTTCGTTTCTTTCTATAGTGACCGGCAGTGATCGGCACAAGCAAAAACGAGGGGGCCACCATGGCAGGCTTGAACGCAATCCAGCACGTGGTCGTGCTGATGTTGGAGAACCGGTCGTTCGACAACCTGTTCGGCACGCTGTATCCCAAGAGCGCCGAGTTTGATGGCCTCTCCGGCACCGAGACCAACCCCGATGGCGGCGGCGAACCCATCCGCGTGTGGACGACACCGGTGCCACCCAACGTGATGACGCTGCCCAACCCCGACCCGGGCGAGCTCTTTACCGACATCAACCAGCAGCTCTTCGGCCAGCAGATGCCGTTGGGGCAGACGCCCACCATGCAGGGCTTCACCACCAACTACGCCAAGAACGGTGGTGATCCGCGCAACATCATGCATTTCTTCACGTCGGACCAGGTACCGGCGCTCAGCACCTTGGCGCGCAACTACGCCGTGTGCGATGCGTGGTTTGCCTCCGCGCCGTGCCAGACGTGGCCCAACCGGTTTTTCGTGCACACCGGCACCGCGCATGGCTATCCGAACAATTCGCCGGTGCACTTTCCGTATTTGATGCCGACGCTGTTCAACGCGCTCGACGGCGTCGTGCCCGACGATTGGGCCGTCTACTACCACGACTTCGCGCAGTCGCTCACGCTCACGCGACTGTGGCTGCATCTGGATCACTTCCACCTGTTCGACGATTTTCTCGACGATGCCGCCAACGGCAAGCTGCCCTCGTACAGCTTTATCGAACCGCGCTACTTTGCCGATCTCGACTGGCCCAACGACATGCACCCGCCGCACGATGTTGGCTATGGCGATGCATTGGTCGCGAAGGTGTACAACGCGCTGCGCAATTCACCGCACTGGCATCAGACGATGCTCGTCATCACGTTTGATGAGCACGGCGGTTGTTTCGACCACGTGCCGCCGCCCGCTGCCGTGCCGCCCAGCCCGCCGCAACCGGGGCAGCTCTTTGCGTTTGACCGGTTGGGCGTGCGCGTGCCGACGGTGGTGGTGTCGCCGTGGATTCCCAAGGGCACCATCTTTCGTTCAACCGCCGCGCAGCCGTACGACCACACCGCCATCATCAAGACGCTGCGCGTACGCTACAGCATCCAGACGCCGCTCACCGCGCGCGATGCCAGCGCGCCCGACCTCAGCCAAGTGCTCGAGCTCAGCGCCCCCGACGACAACCGCGACCCCGTTGCAGCCCGTGCCATGGCAGCGAACCCCGCAGGCCTGCAAGCGGCACGCAATGCACCGCTCAACGACTTCCAATGGGCCATGCATGAATCCGCCGCGATGCTGGCGCCGCTGGGCACCGGCATTAGCATTGATGACCACGTGCGCAACCTGTCGACCGATCAGCAGCCGACCGTGCCCGCCGCGCAGAATGCCCAGCAGGCGGCGCAGCACATCAAGGACGTGCTAGCCTCCATGGATTTGCCGTACGCCGGGCAATGACCATGAATGCACCACTCCAGCGCCACCCCTTGGTGATCCGCCCCTTCCGCGCGGGCGAAGAGTCCGCGCTCCACGCCATCTTCTATTCCGCCGTCCACGGCATCGCTGCTAGCCGCTATCGCCCTGAGCAACTCGAAGCCTGGGCGCCCGCCGACTACGACGCCGAGCAATGGGCCGAGCGCATTCGCCGCATTCAGCCTTTTGTGGCGGAAATCGACGGACAACCCGTGGGCTATGCCGACCTGCAGGCCACTGGCTATATCGACCACTTCTTTGTGTCTGCCACCCACGCGCGGCAGGGTGTCGGCCAGAGCCTGATGAACCACATCCTCAATCTGGCCGCGCAACGCCGGATGACGCGCGTGCAGGCCCACGTAAGTTTGAGCGCTGAGCCATTCTTCGCCCGCAACGGGTTTGCGGTAATGGCACGCCAGACCGTGACGGTGCGCGGCGTGCCGCTCGATAACGCGCTGATGGTGCGCATGCAGGCCTGAGCCAAGACGTGCACGGGGCTTCGTTCTCCGGGGAAACCCTCGGAATGTAGTTAAAGTTTGATGAGTATCTGTCGTTAGTTTTGCTGAACTCGGTTCTCTTAGAGGACTCGCTTCGCGCCCCACACATTTCTCACGACGGATATGAAGACGCTCTCCATCAAGGCACGGCTTGCGCTGGTGCTGTTCGTTTTAGCGGTATTCCTGGCGGGCGTCGGTGCGCTGGGGTTGGTCGGTAACCTGCGCTCGAATGCGGCGCTCAAGGAAACCTTCGCCAACAACCTGCCGTCCACGCGGCAGCTGGGTGTTGCGGAGGCCAAGCTTGCCCAGGCACGCAACGCACTGGACCGCGCCATTCTCGAAACCGATCCGGCCAAGGTGGCGGATGCCATTGGCCGCATTGGCGCGCAAATCGAGTCCAGCGAGAAGGGATGGAAGGGCTACCTCGGGTTGCCGTTCTCCACGGCAGAGGAAGAGCGTGTGGCAGGGGAAGCCGGAAAGCAACGGACCCTCGTCAAAGAGAGCATCGCGACGGCCATTGACGCCATCAAGCGCGGCGACAAGGAAACGGCGCGCCAACTGGTGGTGGACAAGATTCCCATGCAGTTCCGCACCTATGCAGAGCAGTCCGATCGTCTGAACGCGATCCAAGAAGAGGTGTCTGCCGCCGCGTATGCCGCGTCTCAATCGTTCTTCAGCGGCCTGCTGTGGACGTTCGGCATCGTCATTGCCGTGGGCCTGGCGCTGGCGGCGGGTTGCTATTTCATCCTGTCGCGCGCCATCTCGCGCCCACTGGAAGAGATGCTCGTGCACTTCCGCGAGATTGCCGCCGGCAACCTGACCACCGATGTGCGCATCCACTCGCGTGACGAGATGGGCGTGCTGATGGAAGGTCTGCAGCAGATGCAGGCCAAGCTGAAGGAAACCGTCGTCACGGTGCGCCGCGGCAGCGAATCGATCGCCTCGGCCACGCAGCAGATCGCCGCGGGCAATACCAACCTGTCGCAGCGTACGGAAGAGCAAGCCAGCTCGCTGGAAGAAACGGCGTCGAGCATGGAGGAGCTCACGAGCATCGTGAAGCAGAACGCCGACAACGCACGTCAGGCCAGCACGCTGGCGGTGAGCGCATCCGAGATTGCCGTGCAGGGCGGTGCCGTGGTGCAGGACGTGGTTGCCACGATGGGCGAGATCAGCGATTCGTCGCGCAAGATCACCGACATCATCGCCGTGATTGAAGGCATCGCATTCCAGACCAACATCCTGGCGCTGAATGCCGCGGTGGAAGCCGCACGTGCCGGTGAACAAGGCCGCGGCTTTGCGGTCGTGGCCGGTGAAGTGCGCACGCTGGCGCAACGCAGTGCGGGTGCCGCCAAGGAAATCAAATCGTTGATCGAAGACTCCGCCACGCGTGTGGAATCGGGCTCGACGCTGGTGGCACGTGCCGGCAAGACGATGGAAGAAATCGTCGTGGCCGTGAAGCGCGTAACGGACATCATGGGCGAGATCAGTGCGGGCTCGGCAGAGCAGAGCAGCGGTATCGAGCAGATCAACGAAGCCGTGACGCAGATGGACGACGTGACGCAGCAGAACGCCGCGCTGGTGGAAGAAGCCGCTGCCGCTGCGCAAGCGCTGGAAGAGCAGGCGGACGAATTGCGCCGCGCTGTGGCGGTGTTCCGCGTGGCGATGTAACGCGCGGGTTTCGGATGGATTGCCCCGGCAGCGAAGTGGCTGCCTCGGGGCTACACTGCTGGGTCAGTCTTTGGACTGGCCCCGCTTTGTTTTATGCGGTGCACTCATAACGATTATTCGGAGGTGTCATGCGTTTCCAGTGTCGTCGTGTTCCCGTTCGGGCCTTGGTGTCTGCTGCCGTGCTGGCATGCAGCGCCGGCGCCATCGCCCAGACTATCCCCGCCAGCAAGCCTGCGCCTACTACGCTCACGCCTGAGCAGCAGCGCTATCACGACATCTACAAAGAGCTGGTCGAGATCAACACGACGCATTCGGCCGGTGACACCACTCAGGCGGCGCAGGCCATGGAGAAGCGCCTGCGTGAGGCAGGCTTTGCCGCCGCGGACATGCAGGTGATCGAGCCTTTCCCCAAGAAGGGCAACCTGGTGCTGCGCTGGAAGGGCACGGGCGCCAAGAAACCCGTCTTGCTGCTTGCGCATATCGACGTGGTGGAGGCCAAGCGCGAAGACTGGAAGACCGACCCGTTCAAGCTGCAGGAGACCGACGGTTACTTCACCGCACGCGGCGCGATTGACGACAAGGCGATGGCCTCGGCTTTTGTGTCGGTGTTGGGCCAGCTCAAGCAGGAAGGCTTCAAGCCCGCGCGCGACATCATCCTTGCGCTCACCACGGATGAAGAACGCGGTGACGTGCCGAGCAACGGTGCGTACTGGATTGTCAACAACAAGCCCGAGCTGGTGAAGGCCGAATTCGGCATCAACGAAGGCGGTGGCGGCGAGCTGCGCAATGGCAAGCCGGTACTCCATCGCATTCAGGTGGCCGAGAAGATGTACACGACGTACGAGCTGGAAGTGCGCGACGTGGGCGGCCACAGTTCAGTGCCGACCAAGACGAACCCGGTCTATGCGCTGTCGGCGGCGCTGGACCGGCTGGGGGCGTATCAGTTTCCCGTCAAGCTGGCGGATGTGACGCAGACCTACTTTGCACGCAGCGCGCCGCTGGCGACGGGGCAACTGGCGGAAGACATGCGTGCGGTGGGCACCGGCAAGCCGGACCAGGCGGCCATTGATCGGCTGTCTGCCAATCCGTTCTACAACGCGCAGCTGCGGACCACGTGTGTAGCCACCATGGTCAACGCCGGCCATGCCGAGAATGCGCTGCCGCAGTCGGCCAAGGCGACCGTGAATTGCCGGATCTTGCCGCACGATGATCCGGCGGATATTGATCGTCAGCTCAAGCAGGTGCTGGCCAACGACAAGATCAGCGTGCGCTATGTCAACAAGCCGCTGGCTAGCCCGGCTTCATCGCTCAATGGTGACTTGGTGAAGACGGTGGAGGCGCTGACGCAGCAGACCTGGGGCGTGCCGGTGATTCCGGCTATGAGCACGGGGGCGACCGATAGCCGGTTCATGCGCAATGCGGGGATTCCGATGTATGGGGTGTCGGGGTTGTTTACCGAGCCGGCGGACTTGCGTACGCATGGGCTGGATGAGCGGATTGAGATTGCGCGGCTGTATGACGGGCGGGAGTTTATTTATCGGTTGGTTAGGCAGGTTGCGGAGTAAGGGTTTGGTGCTTGCTTTCTTTGGGGGCGTTGGGGGTGCATCCCTTGTTTCACCCCCTGCCGGGGGCGACTCACTTTCTTTGTCTTGCCAAAGAAAGTAAGCAAAGAAAGGCGCGCCCGAGATGGCGACTTCCCCTTGAATTTCTGTCGCAGAGAGGGGAAGGGGAAAACTCGCTTCGCTCAGACAGTTCCCCTTCCTTTTTCCTCTCTGCAACAGAAATTCAAGGCGCCATCTAGGGCAGGAACGTCAACGGCTACACCGTCTGAGTGCGAGGGTTGGCGTTGTGGCCGCTCTTGGTGGTTGGCTTAGATGAAGCCGCCGTCTGTCATTAGGGTGCGGCCGGTGATCCAGCGTGCGTCGTCCGAGGCGAGGAAGGCGATGGCGTCGGCGATGTCTTCGGGTTCGCCCAGGCGGCCTAGCGGTGTGGATTCGCGCATGTGGGCTTTGACCTCGTCGGGGATGGGGGCGGTCATGTCGGTGCGTGTGAGTGCCGGTGCCACGGCGTTGACGGTGATGTTGCGCGGGCCTAGTTCTATGGCAAACGCGTGGGTCAATGCGCCGACTGCGGCCTTGCTTGCCGCATACACCGACAGCCCTGCGCGCGGGCGATACACCAGGCTGGATGACACGTTGACGATGTGGCCGCCGCGAGCCGGCACGTGCGGCAGCACGGCTTGCGTGACGAGGATGACCGACAGCGCATTGGTGCGGAATTGCGCATCAAACGAGGCGGCGTCGATGCTGCCGACCGGCTGCCCTTCCAGAATGCCTGCGTTGTTGATGACGATGTCGATGGCGCCGAATGCTTCGCGCACGGCGCTGACCATGGCGTTGACGGACGTCGCGTCTGCCACATCGGCCTGCACGGCGATCGCTTCTGCGCCGCTTGCGCGAATGGCGCTGACGACGGCGTCGGCTTCATCGCGGTTGCTGCGGTAGACCACGGCAAGGCGCGCGCCGTCCGCGGCCAAGCGGCGCGCTACGGCGGCGCCAATGCCGCGCGAGCCGCCGGTGACGATGGCGTTGCGGCCCGCCAGGCGGGCCGGCGTGTTGGATTGGGTTTGCGACATGCTTGTTCTCCTGAAGGGATGCAATGTTTCGGGAGAACAGGTTACGAACCCGACGCAGTACGCGCAGCGGCCCCCGCTGCGACGCGGCGTTCCAACATTGCAACGCCGGATGTGGTCGACGCGTCAGCGCTGCTGGCGCTTGCGGTATTCCGCCACCTTATGTCGATTGCCGCAGAGCGCCATGCTGCACCAGCGGCGCTTGTGCGACTTGGTGCGGTCGTAAAACCAACGCGTGCAATCGGGGTGTTCGCACATGCGGATCAACGTGAAATCACCCTCGGCCAGCAACAGCGCGGCCGCTTCGGCCACCGGTGCCAGGCACTGTTCCACCGAATCGGTCGGGCGCAGGCGTTCCACGCGTGGTGTGCCGTCGCTCCACACCAGAACGGGGTGGCTGGGCGCTTGGCGGAGGAATACGTTCAGCCCATCGGCGCTGGCGGTGCGGCCGGCTTTGCGCGCCTCCACCAACACGCGGATCACCTCACGCAGGTGCCGCGCCACCGCTAGCAATACGCCGGGTGGATAGCGCCCCACCAGGGGTTGCGTCAACCAGCCGGCGCGCATCAGCCAGTCGGACACATCCCCATCGGTCTGCCAAAGGTCGCATGGCTGGCCGTCCATGCTGTCCACGGTATTGAGCATGTCGAGCACGGGGTGATCGGCAATCAGTGCGGGCGTATCAGGCGGTGGCACGGTGGGGCGGGTTGTCGCAATGCGCCGATTGTAACTGGAGAAAATTGAATATGTAGGTTACGGGAAAAGCCCCATCGTCCCCTGAGGAATCTTGCGCAGGGTGCGCCGCATTACCATGAATGCATCCCGACTTTGCTGGAGACAATCATGAGCGCATGGCCTGATGCCCGCGTGCTGGAGCTGTTCAACATCGACGTGCCCATCGTGCTGGGGCCGATGGCCGGCGTGGCCGGGGTGGAGTTGGCGATTGCCGTGGCGCGCGGCGGCGGCCTTGGGTCTCTGCCGTGCGCGATGCTCAATGCCGAGCAGATCCGCCAGCAGGTTGAGCAATTTCGTGCTGCCGTGCGCGGCCCCATCAACCTGAACTTCTTCTGCCACACGCCGCCCCAGCCTGACCCGGAGCGGGAGGCCAAATGGCGCGCGCATCTGGCGCCGTACTACGCAGAATTCGGCATCGACCCGAACGCGCAGGCGCCGGCCGCCAACCGCACGCCGTTTGATGAAACCACCTGCGCGCTGGTGGAAGAACTCAAGCCCGAGGTGGTGAGCTTTCACTTTGGCTTGCCGGCGCCGGAACTGCAGGCGCGCGTGAAGGCCGCGGGCGCGAAAATCATCTCCGCGGCCACCACGGTGGAAGAAGCGCGCTGGCTGGAAGCGCGCGGCGTGGATGCCATCATCGCCATGGGCAACGAGGCGGGTGGCCATCGCGGCATGTTCCTCGCCAAGACGATTGAATCGCAGGTCGGCACGTTCGCACTGGTGCCGCAGGTAGCAGATGCGGTGCGGGTGCCCATCATCGCGGCTGGTGGAATTGGCGACGCACGCGGCTTGGTGGCGGCGCTTGCGTTGGGCGCATCTGCCGTGCAGATCGGCACCGCTTACATGCTCTCGCCAGAGGCGAAAACTTCGGCCATCCATCGTGCCGCGCTCAAGCGCGCAACCGACGCCGATACCGCGCTGACCAACCTGTTCACCGGCCGCCCGGCGCGCGGCATCGTCAACCGCCTGATGCGGGAGATCGGCCCGATGAGCGCGTTCGCCCCGGCTTTCCCAACGGCGGGCGGCGCGCTCGCCCCGTTGCGCGCCAAGACGGAGCCGACGGGCTCGGGCGACTTCATCAACCTGTGGTCAGGCCAAGCCGGTCAACTGGCGACGGAAGACTCTGCTGAAGCCATCACCCGCCGTATCGCTACGCAGGCGCTTGAACGACTGGCCTGAGAACCTGTTCACGATCCTACTGCGCGGCCCCGAGTGGGGCATATGCGGGGGCTCATGCGCTGCTCGGAATCCTCATGTACTTGAGTCCATTCTGGTTCCTGCGCCGCTCTTCACCCCGCTGAGGGCCGCTCGCTACGGATCGTGAACAGGTTCTGAGCGCTTCCCGCAGCATCCTTCCCACACGGGCACGTCAGACGGCGTGCCCGTTTTGCATGACGAATCGGGATGCATGCAATGGAAAAATTTCATGTAACCGTGTAGACGCACTTTTATTGGTTTCGTTGCGCGAATCAGCCGAGCGCTTTCATGGTCGGTTCTTGCGTAAAGCGCTCGCGCAGGAACGCGATGAGCGCTTTTACGGATGGCGGCACACCGGCGCGCGACGGGTACAGCGCGTGCAGGTCTGCGGGCTCGGGCGTCCAGCCGGGCAATGCGGTGCGCAAGCGGCCATCGAGCAGCGCCTCATGGCAGCAGTGCTGGGGGAGCACGGCAAAGCCCAAGCCGGCGATGGCCGCTTCACGCAGGGCGAGGATGTTGTCGGTGGCAAAACGCGGCCGAATCGGCAGCGCCAGCCGATGGCCGTGCCGGTCGTGCAACACCCAATCGCGGCTGCGGGCGAGCGTGCCCTGGCCCAGGCAGGGCAGGTCTTCGAGCGCTGCCGGCGTGACGGGCTCACCCACGCGCGCGATCAACGTGGGGCTGCCCACCAGCACGCGTGGCGATACGGCCAGAGGGCGCGCCACCACATCCCGCGAGGGCAGCGGCCCGGTGGCGGCGCGGATGGCCACGTCAATGCGCTGCTCGATCAGGTCGACATAGTTGTTGGACAGATCCAGCTCAATGCGCAGCTTGGGGTGGGCGTCGGCAAATTCCGCCAGCCAGCCGGCGACCGGCGTCTCCGCCAGCAAGGGCGAGGTGCCAACGCGCAGCACTCCCGCCGGCTCACTGCGCGCTGCACCGGCCAGCGCTTCAATGGCTGCAGATGCATCGGCCATGTCGCGTGCATGCCGATACACCGCCTCGCCCACGGGCGTGACGGACACGCGATGGCTCGAGCGTTGCAGCAAGCGCGTGCCGAGCTGCGTTTCCAACTCGGCAATGCGTCGGCTCAGGCGGGATTTGGGGATGCCCGTGGCACGCTCGGCGGCAGAAAAGCCACCGGCTTCCACCACGCGTGTGAAGAGGTAGAGATCGTCGAAGCGCTTCATGTTGAGGCGGTGTTGCAGGCGAACCGCATTGAAGCACAGTCACGCCGTACGGACGCATGGTTTGCGCCGCGAGTGGCACCTGCCACAATGTCGCCAGAACGGCAGGCGTGGTCGGCGTGCCGCACACCAGATCGAAGTGTCGTGAATGCAAGGAGCAAGCATGGAACAGCACTGTAGGCAAACGCAGGGCATGTCTCACGAACGGCTCCAACGGGTCGATCGTTTCATCCATGACGCGTATGTTGCGACCGGCAAGCTGCCCGGCGCGCTCACGCAGGTGTGGCGGCGCGGCGAGCGGGTCGTGAATGCCGTGCAGGGCTGGGCTGACCGCGAGCGCCAGGTGCCGCTGGCCGAAGATTCGATCTTCCGCATCTACTCGATGACCAAGCCGATCACCTCGGTGGCGTTCATGATGCTGGTGGAGGAATGCAAGGTCGCACTGGATGATCCGGTCAGCAAGTACATCCCTGCGTGGGAAACCCTGGGCGTGTTTACCGGCGGCTTCATGGCCGGTTTCCAGACGCGCCCGACCGCGCGACCGATGCGCATGGTCGACCTGCTGCGCCACACCTCCGGCCTGACGTACGGCTTCCACCAGAATACGAATGTCGACGCGGCGTATCGGCAACTGAAGCTGGGCGGTGCCGACCTCAACGGAACGCTGGACGAGATGATCGAAAAGCTGGCGGGTCTGCCGCTGGAGTTCTCACCGGGCGAGGCGTGGAACTACTCGGTTTCCACCGATGTGCTCGGCTACCTCGTCGGCAAGATCAGCGGCGTGCCGTTCGAGACCTTTCTGAAGGAACGGATCTTTGATCCGCTGGGGATGGGCGATACGGCGTTCTACGTGCCGGAGGACAAGGCCTCGCGCTTCTGCGCTTGCTACGCCGTCGGGTCGCTCGGCTCGACGGCGGTATCGGATCAACCGGTCTTGCAAGACGACCCGCGTACCAGCGTCTATCTGAAGCGCCCCAGCTTTGTTTCGGGCGGAGGAGGGCTGGTCTCCACCGCGGCGGACTACCTGCGCTTTGCGCGCATGCTGCTGCAAGGCGGCGAGCTGGATGGCGTGCGCCTGCTCGGCCCCAAAACGCTGGCGCTGATGACCGCCAACCATCTGCCGGGCGGGGTCGACATATCGACCCTGTCGCCGCGCTCGATGTTCAGCGAGGCGGCCTACGACGGCGTCGGGTTCGGGCTCGGCTTCGCCACCACGATTTCGCAGGCAGCCACGCTCATCCCTGGCAGCACCGGCGACTTTTTCTGGGGCGGCGCGGCCGGCACGTTCTTCTGGGTGGACCCGAAGGAAGACCTGATCGGACTGTTCTTCACGCAGGTCTTGCCGTCATCCGCGTACCCGGTGCGCCGGCAGCTGCGCACGCTGGTCTATAGCGCGATCACCGATTTGGGCGCGGCCCAGCGCTGAGTGCGGGATCGACCCGAGACCCAAGCTACGGCTCATTACCGGGCGATTGCTCGGTATGATGGCAAACCGAGGCCTATGTCACTTCCTGCTTATGTCGATCCAGCACGCTCTTCTGACTTCCCTGCTTGAAAAGCCCTCATCGGGCTATGAACTCGCCCGCCGCTTTGACAAGTCCATGGGCTATTTCTGGAGCGCCACGCACCAGCAGATCTACCGCGAGCTGGGCCGCATGGCCGAGGCCGGCTGGGTGAGCGTGGAAGAAGAGGAAGACGGCCGCAAGAAGACCTACACCGTGCTGCCGCCGGGCCGCGAAGAACTCGCGCGCTGGGTGCTGGAGCCGACCGTGTCGTCGGACAACCGCGAAGAAGTGCTGGTGAAGCTGCGTGCCGAAGCGGTGATCGGCCCACTCGGTTTTGCCGACGAGATGCAGCGCCTGATCGAACAGCATCGGACGCGCCTGAACACCTTCCGCGAGATCGAGCAGCGCGATTTTTCCGGCGCGGAACTCACGCGTGCGCAGCGGCTGCAACTCGCGGTGCTCCAGCGCGGCATGGTTTACGAAGAAGGCTGGCTCGCGTGGGCAGACGATGTGCTGCCGTTGCTGGAGCCAGCCCCTGTTACCGCTTAAGACTGAATATGACTTAGGCCGTCGCCTTGTCACCCGCCGGGGCACGCAGTGCCTCGATGCTGTTCAGGCGACGACGCGCCACCTCGAACTCCTCGGCAAAGCGCTTGACGAGTTCTGCCGCCGGCACCACGCGCTTGACCGCGCCCACGCCCTGGCCGGCACCCCAGATGTCCTTCCACGCCTTGGCCTTGGCGCCGCCGCCCGAGCCGAAGTTCATCTTGCTCGGGTCCGATTCCGGCAGGGCTTCCGGGTCCAGGCCCGCGCTTTCGATACTCTTGCGCAGGTAGTTGCCGTGCACGCCCGTGAACAGGTTCGTGTAGACGATGTCGCTGGCGGTGGATTCCACGATGGCCTGCTTGTAGCCCTCAATCGCGTTGGCCTCTTCCGTGGCGATGAAGGCCGACCCGATGTAAGCCAGGTCCGCACCAGCGGCCAGCGCCGCCAGAATGGCATTGCCGTTGGCAATCGCGCCCGACAGCAGCAGCGGGCCATCGAACCATTCACGAATCTCGTGGATCAGCGCAAACGGCGAGGTCGTGCCCGCGTGGCCACCCGCACCCGCAGCCACCGCGATCAGGCCATCCGCGCCTTTTTCGATCGCCTTCTTGGCAAACTTATTGTTGATCACGTCGTGCAGCACGATGCCGCCGTAGCTGTGCACCGCCTGGTTCACGTCTTCACGCGCGCCCAGCGAGGTGATGACGATGGGCACCTTGTACTTCACGCACAGCGCCAGGTCGTGCTCGAGGCGGTCGTTCGACTTGTGCACGATCTGGTTGACGGCAAACGGCGCCGAGGGCTTGTCCGGGTGCTGCGCGTCGTATTCGGCCAGCTCGGTGGTGATGCGCTGCAGCCAGGTTTCCAGCAGCTCGGCAGGGCGCGCATTGAGCGCCGGGAACGAACCGACCACGCCTGCCTTGCACTGGGCGATCACGAGGTCGGGGTTGGAAATGATGAACAGCGGCGAGCCCACCACGGGCACGGACAGGCGGTTTTGCAGAATCGGCGGCAGCGACATGGCGGTCTCCGTTGGACTTGTTTGGGAATCAGAAAAGGGGAATGGGGCGAGGCTCAGGCGCCGGCCTTGAGCAAACCGATCTTGTCGCCCAGCTTGGCGCCCATGGCGGCGCCGAGTGCTTGCAGGCCAGTCGCCGGGCGGACCATGACTTCGAACTCGACGATCTTGCCATCGGCGTTGAAGCGGATCATGTCGATGCCCTTGAGCGCTTTGCCGCTCACGTTGGCGCTGAATTCGAGCACCACGCTCGCGCCATCGTCGGTGGCAAAGCTGCGGTGGTATTCAAAGTCTTCAAAGACGGTGTTGACGGTGCGCAGCACCAGCGTGGTAGCCGTGCGGCCAGGGTAGGGCGTGTGCGCGACGGGCGAGCGGAAGACGACTTCGTCGGCGAACAGGCCATCAAGGTCGTCCATGTTGCCGCTGTCCAGCATGGCATGCCAAGCATCAAGCGTGGCTTGGGCGGCGGCGTTGAGAGTCTTGGGGACCGGCTGAACTGCAGGCTGCGACATGCTGGCTCCTGAGCAGAAAGTGCAATGGATTGCATTAACGTGGGGGCAACATAGCACAGTCGTTCAAATCTATGCAACAAGTTGCATAGTGGAGGGGCTCGACTTCTGGCGATGTCAGCTGGCAGCGTGTTCCGGGTGCGGTGCACGTACCACGATGACAGTGCGGTGCGACAGCTTGACCGTGCGTTCGGCTACGCTGCCCAGCAGGATGCGGGCGAGCCCGTGCTTGCCCTGCGAGCCGACGACGATGGTGTCTGCCTGCCAGCGCACGGCCTCGTGTTCGAGCGCGCTGCCGATGTCGTCGTCGGTGGCGTCGAGCATGAGGATGCCGGTTTCGGCGGTGGTGCCGCTGGCATCGAGTTCGCTTTGCAGTTCGACCAGCGAGGCGCTGGCGGTTCGATGGGCTTCTTCGCGCAGCTTGTCGACGCTGTAGATTTCGCGTGACTCCGGCATGGCGGGCGAGCCGATCGCCCAGACCACGCGCACGCTGCCGTGGAACGCGCGCGCAAGCGCGGCGGCTTCTTCGACTGCCAGGTGGGCTTCGTGGGTGCCATCAAAGGCGGCAAGAATGCGTTGATGCATGGGCGCTCCACAAGATTGGAATGGGAATGGCCTCACTGTAGCAGCGCAGGTCGGGCGTGCTGCACCCGGGATGATGCCGGGTTGCGCCGGGTCAAACCGCGCCATGTCGAACCGCACCAGGTCAAACCGATTACGCGCCCGTATGTGCGGGGTGCGCAAGCAGCAGGTCGAGCAACGCTTGCGCCGCGACCGAGAGGCTACGTCCATCGCGCCGGATCACATACAGCGTGCGCACCAGCCCCGGCAACGGCAGCGGCCGCACCACCAGCTCCGGCAGGCGAAACTGAAACAACGCCAGCGTCGGAATCACGCTGATGCCGAGGTTCGCGGCGACCAGCGCGGCCGCCGTGGCCAGATGCTCCACCTCCATCCCGCTGCGCAATTTGGTGGGGTGCAGCGCGGCATCGAGATACTGCCGGATGCTTGTGTTGCGCGCGAGGTGGATGAACGGCACGTCCACCAGATCGCTGACATCAACCGAAGGCTGATTCGCCAACGGATGCGCACGGTGGCAGACGAGGTGGAAGTCGTCCGCGCAGAACGGCTGGGCACTGAGCCCCGCCATGTCTGCGCCCATGGCGGCGATGGCAAAGTCGGCCGCGCCACGCCGGACCATGTCGATGCACGGGTCGGACAACTGGTCGTGCAATGCGAGTTGAATGCCTGGGTGCTGCGCGGAGAATGCCGCCAGCACGCCGGGCAGGATGCCCGCCGCAATGGAAGGTAGCGCGGCCACCGTTACGCGGCCGGTGCGTGCAGCGGCACGGTCGCGCAACTCCGCAAATGTCGCCTCGAAATCGGCCAACAGGCGCAGCGCCGACTCAGCAAAGGCTTCGCCTTCGGGCGTGAGTTCAACATGGCGTGTGTTGCGGTCGAACAGACGCACGCCTGCGTCGGCTTCCAGATTCTGGATCAGCGCACTGAAGGCCGATTGCGACAGGTGACAGGTCTGCGCCGCTTGCGTGAAGTTCTTGTGCTCGCGCAGCGCGGCAAAGGCGCGGAGTTGCTTGACGGAGAGGTTCATAGGCATGCCGACGAGTCGGCCGTCAGCTTATCTCGGAACCAGCGCTGGAATCTCCAGCGTCAGCAGCGCGCTCGACAGCGATTTGCCGTGCGCATCCAGCGCCAGCGAGCGTGTTACGCCGCCAGCGAGCGCGCCGTGCAGCACGAAGTTCAGCGCGCCCAGTTGCGGCAGCACGTAGCGTTCGACATGGCCGGCGACGAGTTCAGCGAAATGCGAGCGCACGCGCTCGGCCGTGACGTGTTGCTCCAGCACGGCAAAGTCTTCTAGACGATGGGCGATCACGGAGATGCACGAGATGTCGCCCTTGTCGCCGGCGCGGGTGTGGGCGAGGTCGCGGAGTGTGCTTGTCATGTCAGCTCTCCAGAATGTTCACGGCGTGCGGGGCTAGCTCAGCGGGGATCAACGTGGATGCCACGGCGATGACTTCGCGCGCGTTCTTGGTGGCGCCGCCGCCGCCGGAGGGGCCGCACGTTAGCAGTGTTTCGACCTCGTTGCCGATGCGGATGGCTTCGGCCATCGATTCGGTGCGGGCGGCCACGCGAACGCGCACTTCGTACGGCTCGGCATTCGTGCGGGACAGGGCTGTGCCGTGCAGCGCATCCACGCCGATCAACTCGAAGCGTGTTTCCGTCATCTGCACGCCTGTGAGCGCCAGCCGTTCACGCACGATGTCTAGCGCGAGCTTGCCGCGCGCCACGGCATTGGGGCCGGCGTAGCTGATCTGGCCCTCGCCGATATAGCTGTCGAGATAGCCGATCGAGACCTTCAGTTGATTTGTGCGCAGTGTGCCGGTGGCGCCTTCGATGACGACGCGGTCCTTGCCAGCGGTGCGCATGTGCACGTTGGAAAAATCCGCCACGACATCGGGCGTGAGGTAACGCGCCGGGTCGTGAATCTCGTACAGCAACTGCTCCTTGCACGTCGCCTCGGTGACGATGCCGCCAGCCGTGGCCACCTTCGTGATCAGCACCGAGCCGTCCTCGCCCACCTCTCCGATGGGAAAGCCAAGCCGTGCGAGATCGGGGACGTCCTTGATGCCGGGATCGGCAAAGTAGCCGCCCGTGATCTGCCCCGCGCACTCGAGCAGGTGCCCGGCCAGCGTGCCGCAGCCCAGGCGGTGCCAGTCGTCCATGCGCCATCCGAAGGCGTGGATGAGCGGCCCGAGCGCCAGCGCCGGATCCGCTACGCGCCCGGTGATGACAACGTCTGCACCTTGCGCCAACGCATCGACGATGCCCTGCGCGCCGAGGTATGCGTTGGCCGACACCATGCGCGCGCCCAGCAAGGCGACAGGTGCACCGCCGTCCATCAGCGTGAAGTCGTGGCCGCGCGCTTGCAGCAGGTCGAACACATCGTCGCCGGTGACGGCCGCCACGTGCAGCTTGAGGCCGAGCTCACGGGCGATGTCGCGCGTGCGTTCGGCTGCGGCCTGCGGGTTGGCCGCACCCATGTTGGTGACGATGCGGATGCCGCGTGCCGCGCAGGCCGGCAACACCGCACGCATGCGCGCTTCGAGCAGCGGGTCGTAGCCGTGCGCAGGGTCTTTGCGGCGCACCTGCTGCGCGAGTGCGATGGTGCGCTCGGCCAGGCATTCGAACATCAGCACGTCGATGTCGCCGTGCTCTGCGAGTTCGAGCGCTGGTTCAATGCGGTCGCCCGAATACCCGGCGCCGCCGCCGATGCGTAGTTTTTTCATGCCATCACCACGGAAGCACGCCCAGCACCACGGCTACTACTGTCATCAGCAGCGAGGCACCGAACAGGAAGGGGATCGAGAATTTCTGGTGGTCCGCCAGCTCGATGCCGCACAGGCCGACCACGAGGAAAGTTGCGGGTGTGAGCGGGCTGACCGGGAAGCCGGTCGTCATCTGGCCGAGCACAGCGGCCTGCGCCACGTGCACAGGCGCCACGCCCAGCATCTTCGATGCCTCTGCCACCACCGGCAGCACGCCAAAGTAGAACGAATCCGGATCGAACAGCAGCGACAGCGGCATCGACAGCACGCCCAGCACCACTGGAATGTGGTGCGCCATACCGGGCGGGATGAAATCGACCGCCGTCTTCGCCATCGCAGTCAGCATGCCGGACTTGCTCATGATGCCGGTGAACACGCCTGCCGCCAGCAGGATGCTCGCCATCATCAGCGCAGCCTTGGCATGGGCATCCACGCGCTGCCGTTGCTGATCGACGTTCGGGTAGTTGATGAGCAGCGCGGCCACCACGCCCAGCATGAACATCACCACCGGGTCGACCTTGCCACTCACCATCACGCCCATCACGACGACGGTGAGGATGAGGTTGATCCAGAAATTGCGCGGGCGGCGCAGCGCCTGTTCAGCATCCGTGAGCGGGCGCGCGACGACTTGCGCGCCGCCGGCGTGGTTGGCAAGGCCCAGGCGTTTCTCTTCACGCTTGCCCAGCAGCCACGCGCATGCGAACACGAAGACGAGCCCCGCGATCTGCACCGGGATCAGCGGGTTGAAGATGTCCGTCACCGGCATATGCAACGAGGCCGAGGCGCGGATCATCGGCCCCGTCCACGGCAGGAAGTTCACGCCGCACGCCATCGAGGTTACGCACGCCAGGATGCGGCGGTCCATGCCGAGCCGGTCGTACAGTGGCAGCATGGCCGGAATGGTGATGAGGAATGCCACCGCCCCCGAACCATCCAGGTGAATCAACAGCGCCAGCAGCGCCGAACCCACCACGATGCGCGGCGGCCGGCAGCCCACGGTGCGCAGGATGCGGTCGATGATCGGGTCCAGCATGCCGGCGTCCGTGACGATGCCGAAGTACAGGATGGCGAAGATGAACATCCCCGCCACGGGCGCCACATCCTTGATGCCGCCGATGATGAACTTGCTGGTGTTGAGCCCGAAGCCGCCCCCTAGCGCGGCGATGACGGGAATGGCGATGAGCGCAACCAACGGCGACATGCGCTTCGTCAGGATGACGATAAACAGCGCGACGATGGTCAGCAGCCCGAGCAGTGCGAGCATGGTCTCCTCCGAGTTTTAGATTCGGAATCCCTGTTAGCGGGATTTACGGAGGACTGTAGGAGGCCGCGATCTGCCTGTAAAACAGAATATTTGGATGGATTGTGCGAGTAATTGGATAAAAGCCACTCAGCAGTCTCCGGCGTGTGGACTTGACCCTGAAGCTTCTTCAGGGTTTTGAATGGCGGTATGAAACCTGATCTCGCTTCCACCCTGCCTGTCCACGACCATGCTGCCAAGCCGGAAACCTCCGGTTGTGGCGGTTGCTGCGGCCACAGTCACCCGGCTGCGAAGGACACCCACCACGACGCCCATGACCATGACCACGATCACGGCCATGAACATGAGGCGGTCGCGCCTGTTGATGCGGCGACACTCGCTCGCGCCAAGGGGCGCACCAAGGTCCGCATCGAGCAGATGGATTGCCCGACCGAAGAGCGCATGATCCGCGCCAGGCTGGGCAATGCCGACGGCGTGGTCGCGCTCGATTTCAACCTGCTGGAGCGCCACCTCACCATCCACCACACCGTGGACGACGTGACGCCGTTTCTGGAGGCCCTGCGCGCCATCGGCATGGACGGCGAGGTGCTCGAGGAACACGACCGTTCAGTCGCGGCGGTTTCTGCGCCCACCGGTATCTCGCGCCGCACGTGGCTGCTGGGCGTCGGTGGCGTGGCTGCGTTCGGCGCCGAGGCCATCGCGTGGTCGCTCGGAGATCATGCCCTGCCGGTGTTGGCGTTGGCGCTCGTGTCCATTGCGTTGGCCGGCGGGCCGACACTGCGCAAGGGCTGGATCGCCCTGCGTGCGTTCACGTTCAACATCAACTTTCTGATGGCGGTGGCCGTGATTGGCGCACTGCTGATCGGCAAGTGGGCCGAAGCGGCCATGGTGATCTTCCTGTTTGCCGTGGCCGAAGCGATTGAAGCGCGTGCCTTGGTGCGCGCCCGCGACGCCGTTCGCGCGCTGACCGCCATCGCGCCCGATACCGCGGAGTTGGCCGATGGCGCGGGTGGTTGGCGCGATGTGGCGGTCGAGAGTGTCGCCGTCGGCGCGCGTCTGCGGGTGCGCACGGGTAGCCGCGTCCCGGTGGATGCACACATCGTCAGCGGCCGCGCCGCGCTGGACGAATCACCCGTCACCGGCGAGAGCCTGCCGGTGGAAAAGGTCATCGGCGACGCCATCCTCGCCGGCACCATCGTCACCGACGGCGTCGTGGAAGCCGAGGCCACAGCGGTGGCGGCCGACAGCACGCTCGCGCGCATCGCGGGAGCCATCCAGGAGGCGCAGTCGCAGCGCGCGCCCACACAGCGCTTTGTCGACAAGTTCTCGTCCATCTACACGCCCGCGGTGATGTTGCTGGCGCTCGCAGTCGCCGTCATCGGCCCGCTGGTCACGGCCGACGGTTGGCTGGCGTGGACGTATCGCGCGCTGGTGCTGCTGGTGATTGCCTGCCCGTGTGCGCTGGTGATTTCCACGCCGGTCACGGTGGTGAGCGGTTTGGCTGCGGCCGCACGGCGCGGCATCGTGGTGAAGGGCGGCGTCTATCTGGAAAGCGGCCGCCGTCTGCGTGCGCTGGCGCTGGACAAGACCGGCACGCTGACGGCGGGTCGCCCGGTGCTGGATGCCGTGGTGCTGCCTGATGGCACGCGCCGCGCGGTGTCCGACCTGAATGCGGCGACGGATGGTGTCTTCCTGCGCCCACTCGCCGTGGCTGCGGCGCTGGACGCCAACACCACGCACCCGATTGCCGTGGCCCTCGTGCAGGCGGCTGCGGCGCATGGCGCGGTCGATGCGGGTGCGGTAGAGGATTTATCAGTGCTGCCGGGCCGCGGCGTGGCAGGCGCGCTCAAGGGCGTGCGCTGGCACCTGGGCAATGCAGCGCTCGTCGCAGAACGCGGCTTCGATACCCCAGCTTGGCGCGCTGCTGTCGAACTGCTGCAAGCCGAAGGCATGTCTGCAGTCACGCTGTGCGATGCGAATGGCGCCGTGGCGCTCTTCGGCGTACGCGACCGCGAACGCGCAGAAAGCGCGCAAGCCATTGCCGACCTGCGCGCGCTGGGCGTACAGCCCGTCATGATCACTGGTGATGACCGCCGCGCCGCACAGGCCATCGCCAAGACCGTCGGCATCGACAACGTGCACGCCGAACAGCTCCCCGCCGACAAGCAGCGCGTGGTGGCTGAACTCGCTGCACAACACGGCTTTGTCGGCATGGTCGGTGATGGCATCAACGACGCCCCGGCCCTGGCGCGCGCCAACATCGGCTTCGCCATGGGAGCCGCCGGCACCGCCACCGCACTGGAAGCGGCCGATGTCGCCATCATGGACGACGACCCGCGCAAGCTCGCCAGCTTCATCCGCATCAGCCGCCGCACGGTGGCCGTGCTGCGTCAGAACATCGTGTTGGCGTTGGGTATCAAGGCGGTGTTTCTGGCGCTGGCCGTGATGGGCGATGCCACGCTGTGGATGGCGATCTTTGCCGATGTGGGCGCGAGCCTGCTGGTGGTGTTCAACGGGCTGCGGGTAATGCGCACGCGCGTTTGACGGTCAAGCAAGGTCGACGCGCGTGCAAGGCGCGCGCCTAGCGCAAGCCGCTGACGCGCGCGTCCTTCGGATAGGTGATGAGGTAGTCGGCGGAGAAGTGGGCGCTCTCGCCAGCCGCAATCGTCTGCTCCCACGCGATCACGCCTGCGCGGTGTTCCCAGTCGCGCTTGGCGGGTTCTGGCGAGAACGTGGTGCGCACCTTGATATCGTCGGATTGGCTGACCGGCGTGGCTTCCAGGATCTGCACGTCGATGGCGTCGCGATGCCGGTTGCGCACCGTGTACAGCGCCGCAAGCTGGCGTTCGTTGCGATTGTCGAGCAGGCCGACACTGCGCTGGAAGGTCTTGGGTGTTTCCACAACCACGGTGACAAGATCATCGCGGCCAAAGGGCAGGGTGACTTTCTGATCGGCCCCTGCCGGATTCCAATGCGTGGTGCCAACCACAGCGCCATCGCGGCGCAACTGCATGTTGCCTGCAGGCCAGATGCCTGGTGGGCGATCCACCGTAGCGATCAGATAAGCCGCCGTGTCGATGCGCGGCGTGCTGCGTGCGGCCAGCTTGGCGGGCAGTGTTTCGGTGGCCAGGGTGTATGTCACCTTCTGCGCGTCGGACGGCAGCTCGACGTTGCCCGGCAGTTCAAACTCGGTGGCGAAGGCGGTCTGGACGGCAGTGACGTCGAACAGCGGCGCGTCATCTGTTTTACCCGTTAGCCCCCAGCGTGAGGTTTCCTTTGCCTCGGCGGCCGGAGCGGCTGGCCGCGCAAGCATCGGTGCAGGAGCGACCGGTGGTGAGGATGGCGGTTGCAGGATACTCAACTGCCACGCATACGGCTCAGGCCCGCGCGGCGTAGTACGCGGTTGACCCGTCGACAAGCGCAGCCGCACGCCCCGCCAATCCTCTCCGGTCGATTGCGCGAGTGTGGCCTGTCGTTCAACGATGACGTTCGAACGTACGGAATCTACGCTCGCCTGATACGCCGGCCGCCAACCCGCGCGCGAGGTCTGGTAGCTGATGCGCAACTCGCCCCCGCGCGGCGCAGACACGGCAATCCGCGCTGTGCGCAATGTCGTCGCGCCGGCACCGTGCGTCTGCTGCAGCGCGTCCAGTTGCGCCTTCAATTCGGCGTCGCGTTTTTTCAACTGCTCCTGACGCGTAAAGACTTCCTGCGCGTTGCGCGCCAGGGCTTCAGTGGCGCGGCCGAGCTTGGAGACATCCGCGATGGGCGCATGACCGTTGCCACCGGTGTTCTCACTCACCGCTTTCAAATAGCTGGCCGACAAGGCATTTGCCTGAAGTTGCACGCCTAGCGCTGCACGTTGGTCTTGAAGGGTTCGGATCTGTGTTTCCAGGGCTGTCTTTGCGCAGCCGCTGCCTTCGCTGGGCACGGTTTCCACGCGGATATCGCCCACGCGAATGGTGCTATCCGCCTCCACGCGCAGGCTGTCTGCGTCGAACGTGATCGGCAGGCAGGTCAGCTCAATGCCACGCGCCCCCGCCCCAACGCTGGCCGTGCGCACAACCGTCGCGCTATCCGGATACAGCGTGATCTCGCTGATGCGCGAAGGCGTGGCCGCATGTGCGGCAGCTGTCGCTGCCAGCGCAGCGGCGCCGAGCGTCACGCGTTGCCGATGCAGAAGATGCATTGCCGGTTTCGTCTTCATCCGCCCCACCTACGTGTTGTGAAATGCGGCGAGTATCGCACGTCAATGCGCACGTCAAAGTGACGTGTCCGGCTGGGGATATAGAGACTAATGGAGGGTGTCAGCGATGCACGCCACGAATATGCCGATGCGCGTGTTCGGCGTCCCCGTGGTCGTGGTTATGCCCGTGGCTGGAGGCCGGTGCCGGCTCTTCATGCAGCGATTGCAGCACGCCGCATTCGGCCACCGAAGCTGCTGTGGTGCAGCGCTGGCCGATGGCTTCGATCTGTTGCCGGAGATCGGTCAATTCGGCAATGCGCGCTTCGACGTGGCGCAGGTGTTCGTCCAGCAGCTTGTTGATCTCTTCGCACGAGGCCTGCGGGTTGGCCTGCAGTTCGAGGAGGCGGCGGATCTCGGTGTGCGCCATGTCGAGCGATCGGCACTTCGCGATGAAGGCCAGTTGCTCGGCGTGCTCGGGCGTATAGACGCGGTAGTTGTTGGCGGCGCGCGCCGGCGGGGGCAACAGGCCTTGCGCTTCATAGAAGCGGATGGTTTCGATGCTGATGCCCGTGCGCTGGGCGAGCTCGCCAATTTTCATACGCGTTGGAGGGAGGGTCAGAAGACAGTCGGTTCGGCGGTGGCTTCTTCAACACCGGCGACCTTCAGGCAGGCGTCCATGCAGGCACGGCACGCCGTCGCGCAGGCACTGCAATGGCCTTGGCTGTGATGATCGCATTCTTCCGCGCATTGGTTGCAGATCTCGGCGCAGTCTTCCAGCAGTAGCTCGGCGAATTCGCTGTTGCGTTCCAGAAAGGCACGTGTGACCCCGCAGTACTGCGCGCAGTCTGTACACACGTTGATGCAGCGCGTCATGGCTGCGGCGTGGCCGTTCTTACTGCTTTCCGTCGCGCAATGATTGCAAGCGTTCTCGCAAGCCTGCAACGCCTGAATCACACTGGCAAAACGCTTGGCATTGTCTTTCGCGGTCGGACGAGTGGTCATGTCGATTCTCCTGTGGCAGTGGATGGCACGCGGTTGCGTTTCGGAAGGAATGGGCCCGAGCGCTTCCCGGGCCGCATCCATTCAATTTAGCAACTGGCGCTCCGCTGCGTGAGATGAACCTGTGCGGATTCTGACCTCAGGCGACCACTGCCTCGGCATTGCCGCGACGCAGCATGCCCTTGCCGGCACGTGCAATCAGGCGGTTCACGCCGCCCACTACCGCGCGGATCGACGCTGTCGTCAGGTTGGCATCCACGCCTACGCCAAACACGCTGCCTGCCACGCCGGGTGCCGCCATTTCTGCAAAGGCAATGGCATCGGCATTCGCACCCTGACCGAGCGCACGCTCTTCGTAGTGATGGATTGACACAGGAGCCGTCAGCACCTGCGACAGCGCATGCACGAGCGCATCCAGCGGACCGTTGCCGGTGCCTTCGCAGATGTGCTCGTGGTCGTCGATGTTGACCACCAAGCGGATGTGCTGGCTGCCGTCATCCTGCTCGGTCAGGCGGTGCGACACGTAGCCGATGGCGCCATCGCCGCGCAAGTACGTTTGCTGGAACAGCGCCCAGATGTCTGCGCCGGTGGCTTCGCGGCCGCTTTCGTCGGTCAATTGCTGCACGGTGCTACTGAACTCCACCTGCAGGCGGCGCGGCATCGCCACGCCATAGCCGGATTCCAGCAGATACGCGATGCCGCCCTTGCCCGACTGGCTGTTCACGCGAATGATCGAGTCGTACGTGCGGCCCACGTCAGCCGGGTCGATCGGCAGATAAGGCATCTCCCACAGCGCGTCGGGTTGCTGCACCGCAAAGCCCTTCTTGATCGCATCCTGGTGCGAGCCCGAGAACGCCGTGAACACCAAGTCGCCCACATACGGATGGCGCGGATGCACAGGCAGTTGCGTGCAGTCTTCGCAGGTACGCGCCACGTCATTGATGTGCGAGAAATCCAGCTCCGGATCCACACCCTGCGAGTACAGGTTCAGCGCGAGGGTGACCAAGTCCACGTTGCCGGTGCGCTCACCGTTGCCGAACAGGCAGCCTTCCACGCGATCGGCGCCGGCCATCACAGCCAGTTCAGCGGCGGCGACAGCAGTGCCGCGGTCATTGTGCGGATGCACGGAGAGGATGATCGAATCGCGGCGCGCCAGGTTGCGGTGCATCCACTCGATCTGGTCCGCATAGATGTTGGGCGTGGCCATCTCTACCGTGGCGGGCAGGTTGAAGATGATCTTGTGCTCCGGCGTCGGCTCCCACACCTGCGTCACCGCGTTGCAAACCTCCAGCGCAAATTCCAGTTCGGTGCCGCTGAAGACTTCGGGGCTGTATTGGTACGTCCACTGCGTCTCGGGCATCGACTCCGCAATTTCGCGGATCAGCTTGGCGCTTTGCACGGCAATGCGCTTGACGCCGTCGCGGTCGGTGTTGAACACCGTGCGGCGGAACACCGGCGCCGTCGCGTTGTAGACGTGGATGATGGCTTTCTTCGCGCCGCGCAGCGATTCCATCGTGCGGCGGATCAGGTCTTCGCGCGCCTGCGTGAGCACTTCGATGGTGACGTCGTCGGGGATGTGTCCCCCCTCGATCAACTCACGCACGAAGTCAAAGTCGGTCTGGGAGGCGGCGGGGAAGGCGGCTTCGATTTCCTTGAAGCCGATCTGCACGAGCATTTTGAACATGCGCATCTTGCGCTCGGCGTTCATGGGCTCGAACAGGGCCTGGTTGCCATCGCGCAGGTCCGTGCTCATCCAGATCGGGGCACGGGTGATGGTCTTGTTGGGCCAGGTGCGATCGGCCAAAGCGATCGCGGGGAAGGGGCGGTATTTGGTGGCGGGATTCTTCAACATGGTGCGTGAGTCCTGTGAGATCGAGATCGGTTGCGTGCGTTATGTACAGCGGGGACAACCGCGCGGGCGGCGTCCGGGGTGGCGGGAGTCGGGGTGAGGGTGTGGCGGCCAGACAGCCACGGGCGCGTGGTCTGGCTACCGAGCGGTAGTCGTAGCGAAAGCAGGATCGAGGCGGGCATGATTGGCTCCAACGATTCGGCGCACAGACTGCGCCACACACAAGGCCCGCCGCCGCTCAGGGCACGGACCGGTCAAACACCGGAACGAGGGGGAAAGAGAGGTCTACGCGCTTACACGCGTAGTAGAGAAGCGGATAGCAGACCGCGCACGCACGAGAGGGTGCGGGCTTGAGCGGTGAGGAGGGTGGTCTGCTGGGAGTGCATTTTTCGATGATGCTGGGAGATGGCAGACGTTGTCAAGCCGCCCGCGCCGAATTCAGACAGTTCCTGAGCCGCGCGCCATGTGAAGCCGCCGCCAGCAAAACCCACACGAACCTGCTTTAATACACCCCGTCCATACCGCCGGCCCGCTGTATCAGAGGCTTCATAACGGTAAGACCCCTCTCACGCCCCACAAGGAGAACCCCACAATGGTCACGTTGAACATCAACGGCAAACCGGTGGAAGTTGATGCTGATCCGTCGACGCCGCTGCTCTGGGCGTTGCGCGACAACCTCGGTTTGACCGGCACGAAATTCGGCTGTGGCGTCGCATCGTGCGGTGCCTGCACGGTGCACCTGAACGGCCAGCCCACACGCAGCTGCGTGCTGCCAATCTCCGCGGTGGCGGGTCAGCAAATCACGACCTCCGAGCATATCGCTGACGACAAGGTCGGCAAGGCAGTGCTCGATGCCTGGGTCAAGCACGACGTGGCCCAATGCGGCTACTGTCAGAGCGGCCAGATGATGAGTGCGGTGGGCCTGCTGCGCACCAAAAAGAAGCCGACGGATGCGGACATCGACGCTGCCATGGCCGGCAACCTCTGCCGTTGCGCGACCTATCAACGGATTCGCGCGGCGATTCACGACGCCGCGAAAACGTTGGCCTGAGCCTCACCGGAGAATCCATGATGCGTATTCGAAATCTTGAAGCGCTGGCCGGTGGCGGCGCGCAACATCAGCCAGCGTCTGCGGATGCCGGTGTGGCAACGCTTGATCGCCGCAGCTTTCTGAAACTCTCGACGCTGGCCGGCGGCGGGCTGGCACTGGGCATTGCACCGGCGCTGGCCAGTGCGCAGGACGCGAAGGCCAAGCCGCCCTCGCCACCGCAGGCATTCATCATCATTGCGCCGGACAACACCGTCACCGTGGCGGTGAACCGGCTGGAGTTCGGGCAGGGCGTGCACACGGCGCTGCCGATGGCCCTGGCCGAAGAGCTCGACGTGGATTGGCGCAACGTGCGCGGCATGCTCGCGCCGGCGGCGGATCCGTATAAGGACCCCGGTTTCGGCATTCAGATGACAGGCGGCTCAACTGCGCTGAACCACTCGTTCCAGCAATACCGCGAGCTGGGTGCACGTGCGCGAGCGATGTTGGTCTCGGCGGCGGCCGAGCGCTGGAAGGTTGATCCGTCGACTTGCCACACGGCCAACGGCGTGGTCACGTCGGGCAGCCACCGCGCCACGTACGGTGAACTCGCACAGGCCGCGATGGCATTGCCGGTGCCGGCGCAGGTCACGCTGAAGAATCCGTCGCAGTTCCGCATTGTCGGCAAACCCACGCCGCGTCTGGATGCACGCGCGAAGCTCGACAGCTCGCTCAAGTTTGGTCTCGACACGCGCCTGCCGAACATGAAGGTGGCCGTGCTGGCGCGCCCGCCGCGCTTTGGCGGCAAGGTGGCCAAGTACGACGTGGCAGCCGCCAAGGCAGTGAAGGGCGTGGTCGATGTACTGCAGATCCCGACCGATCGTGGCGGCACGGGTGTGGCGGTCATCGCCGATGGCTACTGGCCTGCCAAGATGGGTCGCGACGCGCTGCAGGTCACGTGGGAAGACACGGGCTCGACCGTGTCCACCCCCGCGCTGATGGCGGAGTACAAGAAGCTCGCCGGTCAGCCCGGCACGGTGGCCAAGACCGCCGATGTGAGCGCGATCCAATCTGCGGCCACGCGCATCCAGGCCGACTACGAATTCCCCTACCTCGCACACGCGCCGATGGAGCCACTGAATTGCACGATCGATGTGCAGAAGGACGGCGGCAAGACGACCGGCGCCAAGGTGTGGGTGGGTTCGCAGTTCCAGACCATCGACCAAGGCGCCATCGCTAAGGTGCTGGGCGTCTCTCCCGAGAAGATCGAACTGAACACGATGATGGCCGGCGGTGGGTTCGGCCGCCGCGCGGTGCCGACCTCCGACTATCTGGTGGAAGCGGCCAACGTGGCCAAGGCCTATGCGGCAGCCGGCCACAACGGCCCCGTCAAGGTGATCTGGAGCCGAGAAGATGACATTCGCGGTGGCTACTACCGTCCGATGCATCTGCACCGCGTCAACGTTGGGGTGGATGCCAGCGGCAAGGTCGTCGGCTGGGACCACGTGATCGTTGGCCAATCCATCATCAAGGGCACGCCGTTCGAGGGCTTCCTGGTCAAGAACGGGGTGGACGAGACGATGGTCGAGGGCGTGGCCGACAACACGTACGGCTTCCCGATGCAGCTGACGGTGCACCATCCGGACGTGAATGTGCCGGTGCTGTGGTGGCGCTCCGTGGGCCACACGCATACGGCTTACGTGATGGAAACGATGGTCGACGAGGTGGCGCACGCGGCCAAGCAAGACCCGGTGGCCTTCCGTCTGGCGCGTTTTACCGGCAAGGAGCACGCGCGCCATCGCGCGGCGCTGCAACTCGCGGTCGATAAGTCGGGCTACGGCAAGCGCAAGCTGCCCAAGGGCCAGGCCTGGGGCGTGGCCGTGCATGAATCGTTCGACTCGGTGGTGGCGTATGTGGTGGAGGTGTCCGTCGATCAGGGCAAGCCGCGCGTACATCGTGTGACTGCCGGCGTGCATGCCAACCGTGTGGTCAACCCGATGGGCGCGGAAGCGCAGATTCAAGGTGCGTGCGTGTTCGGCCTGGCGATGATCCAGCCGGGCTTTGCCATCGACATCGAGAACGGCGCCACCAAGAACAGCAACTTCACTGATTTCCCGCCCGTGCGCATGCCGGACGCGCCGCCGGTGAACGTGTTCTTCGTGCCGTCGGAAGACAACCCGACCGGCCTGGGTGAACCCGGTACGCCGCCGATTGCACCGGCCGTGGCCAACGCGGTGTTTGCCCTCACGGGAAAGCGGTTGCGCAAGCTGCCGTTCGACACGGTGTAGTTGTCACGATCGCGTGATGGGATGGAGGCCGGCATGCAGCAATGTGTGCCGGCCTTGTTGTTAAGCGGACCGAAGTTCAGCGGACTGAATCTTGCGTCCGGGAATGCGTTGTTCACCTACTGAAGGAGCACGTCATGGCATTGAACATCCTCTACACCGCCCACGCCAAAGCCACGGGCGGCCGCAACGGCCACACGCAGACGGAAGACGGGCAGGTCTCGCACGACTTGTCGGTGCCGAAATCCATGGGTGGGCCCGGCAAGCCCAATACCACCACGCCGGAAGACCTGTTTGCCGCCGGCTACGCCGCGTGCTTCGGCTCGGCGTGCGACTTTGTCGCCAAGAGCATGCTCAAGCTCAACCCGAGCCATATCGAGATCCACTGCGATGTGGGTATCGGCACGCGCTCGGAGGGCGGATTCGGCCTGAAGGTGGGTCTGACTGCGCGCATCAGCGGTTTGTCGCAGAGCGATGCGGAAACGCTGGTCGCCAAGGCGCATGAGGTGTGCCCCTATTCGAACGCCACGCGCAATAACGTGGAAGTCACGCTCAAGACCGAGGTGGTTTGATGGCGCAGCGGCCGGTGGTGGGGGTGTTGCTGGCCGCAGGCCGTGGTAGCCGATTCGACCCCACGGGCGCGGCCAACAAGCTGCTGGCGCCGCTGCCCGAGGGTCCAACAGCAGGCACACCCGTGGCCGTGCAGGCCGCGCGGCATTTGAAGCAAGCATTGGCCGATGTGGTGGCCGTGGTGCCTGCCGCGGCCACACATGGCGCGCAGGTCGACCGGTTGGCGGCATTGCTGGCGGAGGTTGGCTGCGAAGTACTCCGCAGCCCGGGCGCTGCGCGCGGCATGGGGGCGAGCCTGGCCGCTGGTGTTGCGGCGCGCCCGAATGCGGGCGGCTGGATCATCGCGTTGGCCGACATGCCGTGGATTGCGCCCGAAACCATCGTGCGGATCGCGCAAGCCATGGATGCCGCCCATTGCGTTGCGCCCTTTCATGCGGGGCAGCGTGGACACCCCATCGGCTTTGGCGCCGACTTTTTTTCCGGGCTGACGTCGCTCGATGGTGACGAAGGCGCGCGGCGCCTGATTGATCCGGCAACGCTCGTTCGCATCAACGTGGACGATGCCGGCATTCTTCGAGATGTCGATACGCCTGCTGACCTGACAGGGTGAGGCGACATTCCTTTGCCTCGGCCACATGGAGGAGGCGCGACGCGGCATGCGCCCGGTGCGGGTAGACTCGACCGCCTTAGCGTTCTCGATTTCCCGGTATCCCTATGCGTATGTCCGCCATTGTTCGCGCCGCCAGAGTCGGCGTTGCAGCTGCCGCCGTGTGTGCGGCTTCCCTTGCCTTTGCGCATCCCAAGTTGCTGTCATCGAGCCCGGCCGACCGGTCTGTGGGTGCGGCACCTGAGCGCATCGAGCTGCATTTCTCTGAGAAGCTCGTCGCGCAATTCTGCGACGCAACGCTCGTCATGACAGGCACACCTGGCCACGGCCCAACCAACATCGCGGTCAAAGTCGCTACCAGTGGCGATGGCAAGGCGCTGACCCTCTCGCCCGCACAACCGCTGACGCCTGGGGCTTACCGTGTGGATTGGCGAGTGGTTGCCGCAGATACGCACCGGGTCGCCGGCAATCTTGCATTCCAGGTGAAGTAGCGCGATGCCAGACGACTGGTTGGACGTCGTCCTGCGCTTTGCGCTCTACCTGGATCTGATGATCCTGTTTGGTACGCCGCTCTTCAGCCTCTATGCCTTGCGCGCGGGGGACGATGCTCCCGCGTTCTTGCGATTGCGGGGTGGGGCGGCGGTCGCAACTGCGTCTGCAGGGATCGTCTTGTCGGGATGGAGTTTGCTGGAGACGGCCCAATCCATGACCGGCGCCGCGACGTATGCCGCGCTGACCAGCCAGGCGATCGGCATGATCCTGACGGCCACCGCTGTCGGCACGGCGTGGATGGTGCGCATGGCCGCGCTTGCCGCGTGGCTGATCGTTGCAGCGGCATGCCGCCAGGATTCGATGCGCCGATGTGTCGCGCTTGCCGCCAGCGGCGCGGTCGCGTTGACCACGTTGGCGTGGGCTGGGCACGGGGCCATGGATGACGGCGGGCGAGGCGCCTTTCACCTCATCGTCGATGTGGCTCACCTTTTGGCGGCTGGCATGTGGGTGAGCGCACTTGTTGGTTTCGCTCAGCTCTCGTCCCGCAGATGGGCAATCGCGCCCGAGCGTGTGTGGATGCTCAGCCGTGCAGCCAGCGGTTTTGCCGCCGCGGGTACCGGCATTGTGGTGACGCTGGCCGTGACAGGCGTCATCAACTATGGGCTCGTTGCCGGCCCGACGCTCGACGCCCTGTATGCGACGCCCTATGGCCGATTGTTGGTGGCCAAACTGATGCTATTTGCCGCCATGCTTGGGCTGGCCGCAGTCAATCGCTATCGGCTGAGCCCACGACTCGCAGCCGCCATTCGCGCAGGAGACGACGCCCGTGCCGTTGCGGCGTTGCGCAGCAGCGTGCTGACTGAAGCCAGTCTTGCCGTGTTGGTTCTGGCGCTGGTGGCGTGGCTCGGTACGCTGTCGCCACTGCCTTCCTGATGCGGTTCGCGCAGGGCAGCGGCAGCGCTGCGCCTAGCTGATAAAGGAATTCGCGGGGCGCCGCACGGTCGGGTCGAACGGGTTGATCAACGGCCCCAGCGCATCCGCTTCTTTCTTCAACATGGCTGCCACCACGGGCAGCCGTTCGGGCGTCAAGCGGTCCGCGATGGTGCCGACGCTCAGGGCGGCCACGGGCCGCCGGCTCGCATCGAATACCGGCACAGCTAGGCCGGCCATGCCCTCAATCAAGCCGGTTTGCGTGGCCACATAGCCGAGCTCGCGTGCGCGGGCAATTTCGGTGCGCAGGAAGACTTCATCGATCGGTCGATATTCCTTCAGCCTCGGCAGGTTGAAGCGGATGACCTCGTCCTGCTCGGCCGGTGGTAGCGATGCCAGGATCGCTAGGCTGCCCTGGCCGACGCCCAATGCAATGCTGCCGCCAATGTCGCCGGTGAACGAACGAATCGGGTAGGGGCCGTCGCTGCGGTCGATGCACACGGCGTCGTAGTTGCTGCGCACGAGCAGGAAGATGGTGTCTTTGAGCGTGCCCGAGAGGCGCAGCAGCGCGGGCCGGAAGATGTCGCGCAGCGTGGCGGCGCTGCCAGCGGTGCTGGCCATCCTGAAGAGTTCCAGCCCGAGCCGGTATCGCTTCGATGCGCTGTCCTGCTCCACCACGCCTTGCTCCACCAGCGCGCGCATCAGGCGATGCGCCGTGCCTTGGCTGAGGCCCGTGTCCTGTGCGAGTTGCGTGATCTTGGCGCCCTCGGCCGGGGCGCGGGCTAGTGCACGCATCAGCGCAAACACCTTGTCGAGCACGCTGGCTTTGCTGTCGTCGGTGGGCGTCATCGGGTTCTGCATGGAGAAAGAAACGTTGAATGGATGTGCCAGGCATGCCGTGCGCTGGACGCTGCCGGCGGCTGTATCAGGACATACCCGCGCGGTCATCAGAATCATTCCGGTACCCGGAATCGACTTACCTTGCCGACTTCTAATATTCCGTTGAACAGAATTATATGTTTTGTACGTACCGTTGAAAGGAATTTATAGTCCAACTCAGTTTGGCTGGTGGAATTCAGTGTAGTAGACTGAATCGTCAACGGCGAGCCGGTGCAATTGCCTGCCAGCGCCAGGGTTTTCTGAGGGTCGGTTGTTGTAAGGAGAGCGCATGTCGTTCCTGCAGCTAAGAGGCACTACCAAAACCTACGGCAAGCTCACCGTGGTCTCCGACATTGACCTCAGCATCGAGCAGGGCGAATTTGTCTCGTTGCTCGGCCCCTCCGGCTGTGGCAAGACGACGACCCTCCAGATGATTGCCGGCTTTGCCGAGGTGACGAAGGGCACCATCATGCTGGCCGGCAAGGACATCACGCATATGGCGCCCAGCCGCCGTGGCCTGGGCATCGTGTTCCAGACCTACGCGCTGTTTCCGCACATGACCGTGGCGCAGAACGTGGCCTTTGGCCTGGAGATGCGCAAGGTGCCAAAGGGCGAGACCGCACAGCGTGTGGATGAAGCCTTGGCCCTCGTGAAGCTGCATGAACACGCGCAGCGCTATCCGCGCGAGTTGTCGGGCGGGCAGCGCCAGCGTGTGGCCCTGGCGCGCGCGCTGGTGATTCGCCCGTCCGTGCTGCTGCTGGACGAGCCGCTCTCCAACCTCGACGCCAAGCTGCGCGAGGACATGCAGTTTGAAATTCGCTCCATCCAGCGGCATCTCGGCATCACCACCATCATGGTCACGCACGACCAGGCAGAAGCGATGTCGATCAGCGATCGTGTGGTGGTGATGGAAAACGGGCGCATCACGCAGGTGGGGGCGCCCTATCGCCTGTACGAATATCCGCGCTCCGAATTCATCTCCAAGTTTGTCGGCAAGGCCAATGTGCTGGATGGCCGCGTGGAGGCGCTGAACGGCGCCGGCGCGTTTGTTTCCGTGGGGCCGCTGAAGTTCCACTTCGCCACCGCCGGTCATAAGGTGGGTGCCGAGGTGCGCGTGTGCCTGCGGCCCGAGAAGATCGCCTTGGCGCCGCGCGAAGCGGGCCGACTCAGCGGCACGGTGAATGCGCGCTTCTTTCTCGGCAGCCAGTGGCTGTTCACCATCGGCACGAGCATCGGCACGCTGAATGTCGTCCAGCCCAACAACGGCGCCGCCATGCCTGCAGAAGGCGATGTGGTCGGGCTGCTGTGGGCCGACGAGCAATTGCGCCTGGTGGGTGACGATGCCTGCGCCGCCACCGCTCAACCCGCGGAGGCCGTGGCATGAACCCGCGCCCCGTGCGCCGATGGGCCGGCACGCCCATCCTGCTGGCCACGCCGGTCAGCGCGTTGTTCGCACTGCTGCTGTTGTTGCCGCTGCTGCTGGTGACGGTGCTGTCGTTCCAGGGCTTTGACCCGGCAACGGGCATTCAGCCCACTGCCACCTTGCTGCACTACGCCTCCATCTTCACGGACGACTACTACGCCGGCATCTTCCTGCGCACTTTCTGGCTGGCGCTGGTGACGACGGTGCTGTGTGCGTTCATTGGCGTGCCGGAAGCCTATGTGCTCAGCCGCATGCGCGCGCCGTGGCGTTCGATTTTCCTGCTGGTGATTCTCGCGCCGTTGCTGGTGTCGGTGGTGGTGCGCGCGTTTGGCTGGAGCTTGCTATTGGGGCCGGAAGGGCTGATCAACCAGGCAATCCTCCGGCTGGGCTTTGAACCTGTGAAGCTGCTCTACACGCAGACGGCCATCGTGGTGGGGCTGGTGCACGTGATGCTGCCTTTCATGGTGATTCCGGCGTGGACATCGCTGCAGAAGCTGGACCCTTCCACGCAGCAGGCGGCGTTGTCGCTCGGCGCATCACAGTCCACGGTGATGCGTCGCATCGTGCTGCCGCAGATCTTGCCGGGGGTGCTCTCGGGCAGCCTGATCGTGTTTGGTCTGAGCGCAAGCTCGTTTGCCATTCCCGGTCTGCTGGGCGGGCGGCGTTTGAAGATGGTCGCCACGCTGGTCTACGACGAATTTCTGAGCGAGCTGAACTGGCCGCTGGGCGCCGCGATTGCGCTCACGCTACTGGCGGCCAACCTCATCATCATGATGTCGTACAACCGGCTGGTGGAGCGCCGGTACAAGAAGACGCTGGGGTAAGCCATGTCGAAGAACGGACCGATTGCCCTTGCGTTTCACACCCTGGTGGTGACGTTCATGCTGGCGCCGCTGGTGATTGTCTGCCTGGTGGCGTTCACGCCGGAGAACACCATGCAGATTCCCACCACGGCGTTTTCGCTGCGCTGGTTCAAGGCGGTCTTCGCGCATCCCGATTTTATGCAGGCCTTCTACAACAGCGTGCAGCTTGCGTTGCTCTCGGCCTCCATTGCAACGGCGCTGGCCTTGCCGGCTGGCATTGCGCTTACGCGTTACCGGTTTCGCGGGCGCGACTTCATCAACGGCATGCTGCTCTCGCCCGTCATCATTCCGCATCTGGTGCTGGGTATCGCTCTGCTGCGCCTGTTTGCGCTGATGGGCGCCACGGGCAGTTTCGCCTGGCTGGTGCTGGCGCATGTGGTGGTGATCACGCCGTACATCCTGCGGCTGGTGATTGCCTCGGTGGAGGGAATGGACTTCAGCGCGGAACACGCGGCGCAGTCGCTCGGGGCGTCCAACATGGTGGTGTTCCTGCGCGTGACGTTGCCGCTCATCCTGCCCGGCGTGGCGGGCGGCTGGCTGCTGGCCTTCATCAACAGCTTTGATGAAGTGACCATGTCGGTGTTCGTAACCGCCCCTTCCACGGTGACGCTGCCCGTGCGCATCTACATGTACGCCACCGAATCGATCGATCCGATGATGGCTGCGGTCTCCGCGCTGATGATCCTGGTCACCAGCGTTGGCATGCTGTTGATCGATCGCATCTACGGCCTGGACAAAGTGTTGGTGGGCAGCAAATGACCATAGAGACACCTGCAAAAAAAGCACCCGGTGCATTGTTCTGCCGAGTCGCGGAAACCGGCCGCCGCGTTATCGCATTCACGATCGACGGCGTACCAGCCCGTGCACTGGAAGGCGACACCGTGCTGACCGCCGTGCTCAGCCAGCGCAGTGTGCTCAGGCATGCGGATTTTTCGTCCGCCCCGCGCGCCGGATTTTGCCTGATGGGCGCCTGCCAGGACTGCTGGGTCAGCACGGAATCCGGCGAGCGCCTGCGCGCATGCTCCACCCCCGCGCTCGAAGGCATGCGCATCGTCACCGGCGGGAGCGAGCGCTCATGACGGCGACACCGCAGGTGGTCATCATCGGGGCGGGCCCGGCCGGTATCCGTGCGGCACAGACGCTGGTGGCCCATGGCTTGCGGCCAACCGTGCTCGATGAAGCGCCGGCCTGGGGCGGGCAGATCTACCGTCAGCAACCGCCGGGGTTCACACGTTCGCCCCGCACCCTCTATGGCTTTGAAGCGAAGCGCGCCATGGGCGTACACGCAGCCATGCGCGACATCCTCGGTCAGCTCGATTACCGCCCAGGCCGGTTGGTCTGGAATGCCGAGGACGGCGTGGTGGATGCCATTCGCGACGGGCAGCCGGAGCGCGTGCCGTACACGCACCTGATTGTCGCCACGGGGGCGACGGATCGGGTTCTGCCGTTTCCAGGCTGGACCACGCCGGGCGTTTTCACGCTGGGCGCCGCGCAGATCGCGCTGAAGTATCAGGCCTGCGCGATTGGTGAGCGCGTGGTGTTTGCCGGCACCGGGCCGCTGCTCTACCTCGTGGCTTATCAGTACATGAAGGCGGGTGTGTGTGTGGCGGCGGTGCTCGACACCACACCGCTGCATCACCAGGCGAAGGCCGCTCCGCGCATGTTGGGCTTGCCCACGCTGCTGGCCAAGGGACTCTACTACCGCACGCGCTTGCGTCTGGCTGGTGTGCCCGTCCGCACCGGCATCCGCATCGGCTCGGTGGAAGGCGTGGACCGCGTCGAACGTATCCACTGGAAAGAGGGCGAAGTGCTGCGCAGCCTCGCTTGCGATGCCGTGGGGTTTGGCTATGCATTGCGCCCGGAAAGCCAGCTTGCCGATCTGCTTGGCTGCGCATTCGTTTTTGATCCGCTCAACCGTGCCTACGTCCCCCAGGTGGACGCAGCACGGCGCAGCAGTATGGCTGGCGTCTATCTTGCAGGGGACGGCGCCGGCATCATGGGGGCAGATGCCGCGGAGTTGTCTGGCGAGCGGGCTGCGCTGGCCGTTCTCGAAGACTGCGGCAAGACGGTGGCGGCGGATCGCGTGGCGATCTTGGAAAACGCCCTTGCCCGCATTGCCCGCTTTCGGGTGGCGCTGGAGCACGCGTTTCCGTTTCCCGAAGACTGGGCCGGCACCTGCGACGACACGTTGCTGCTGTGCCGCTGCGAGGAGATCACCGTCGGCGATTTCCGTGCGGAGATCCAGCGCAATGGCCTGCGCGAGATCAACCGGGCCAAGGCCTTCACCCGCGTCGGCATGGGCCGGTGCCAGGGACGCATGTGCGGAGCTGCCGCGTGCGAGCTTCTTGCGCATGCCGGGTCCAAGGACATCGCCGATGTGGGCCGGCTGCGTGCGCAGGCGCCCATCAAGCCGATCGCCTTTCTGCACCCGGAGGAGGCGACGCAATCATGAGCGGGGTCAAGCTGGACACCACCGTCGCGATTGTGGGCGCCGGCATCGTGGGGGCGTCGGCGGCGCTGGCACTCACGCGCATGGGGATGGCCGTGACGCTGCTGGAACGCGACACCTGCGGCTCGCGCTCCAGCGGCGTGAACTACGGGGGCGTGCGCCGGCAAGGGCGGTCATTGGCGCAACTGCCGCTGTCGCAGCGCGCACATCGCATCTGGGGGCAGTTGCCGCAGACCATCGGCATTGACGGTGAATACGAGCGCTCCGGGCATCTGAAGGTCGCTCGCAGCGAACAGGACATGGCGTCGCTCGAAGCGTATCGAGACCGCACGCGCGATTTCGACCTGGGCCTGCAACTGCTCAGCCGTGCTCAATTGCGCAGCGCGTACCCGTGGCTCGGTGACATCGCGGTGGGGGCCTCGCTGTGCCCCGATGATGGACACGCGAATCCGCGGCTGGTGTCCCCGGCATTTGCGCGGGTGGCCCGCCTGAAAGGCGCACAGATTATCGAAGGCGAGCAGGTGGTGGAACTCGCCCGCGACGACCAGGGCTTCTGGATGCGCACGCGCAGTGGTCTTGAGGTGCGCTCGCGCGTGCTGCTGAACTGCGCGGGTGCCTGGGCCAATGACATCGCCCGCATGTTCGGCGAGGAAGTCCCGATGATCAGCGCCCACCCGGCCATGACCGTCACCGAGCCGCTGCCGCTGTTCATGAATGTCAATGTGGGCGTGGAGGGCGGCGGTTTGTATGGCCGACAGGTCCGGCGGGGCAATTGCGTGATCGGCGGTGCGCGCGGCTATGCGCTGGACGACACGCGCGCACGCTCGGGCCGCAGCGCGATCTTCTCGGTGCTGGAGCAGGCGGTGGCGCTGTTTCCGGCGCTGCGCAACGCCCACATCATCCGCACGTGGAGCGGTACAGAAGGCTATCTGCCAGACCGCGAACCCGTGCTGGGGCCAAGCCAGACCACCCCCGGCCTGATCCACGCATTCGGTTTTGCCGGGGCGGGCTTTCAGATTGGGCCGGCCGTTGGCGAGGTGTTGGCAGAGCTGGTGCGCGACGGCGCAACCGCCACGCCAATCGATGCGTTTTCCATCGCACGTTTTCAACAAACCAGGCTTGGTGCTACGCACGCCGAGCCCTCTTTTCACGACTCTTAGGAGAATGGCGCATGAAACAGGGAAACGGCATCGGCAGCATTGGCCGCTGTGGCATCAAGGCGGCAGTGGGCTGCGGCATTGCATTTGGCGCGCTGTCGTATCTGCCCAGCGTGTCGGCACAGAGTAAGACCTTGTACGTCGGCATGAACGGCGGGGTGATGGAGCGCACCTACGTTGACCACGTCTTTCCGGCCTTCGAGAAAGAAAACAACGTGAAGGTGGTTGTGGTGCCCGGCACATCGTCCGACATCCTGGCCAAGGTGCAGGCTAACAAAGACAAGCCGCAGATGCACATCATCTTCCTCGACGACGGCGTGATGTACCGGGCGATCGGCATGGGGCTGTGCGACGAGCTGGCCGACAGCCCGGAGCTGAAAGAGATTCCTGCCAACGCGCGCATCCGGGGCAACATGGCTGCGGCGGTTGCCATCGGCATGACGGGCCTGGCCTACAACACGAAGATGTTCAAGGAGAAGGGCTGGGCCGTGCCCACGTCGTGGCAAGACCTGGCCGACCCGAAGTTCAAGGGCAAGGTCATCTTCCAGTCGCTGCCGTCGTCCACGTTCGGCCTGCATGCGTTCCTGATGGTGAACCGGCTCAACGGCGGGACCGAAAGCAATGTGGAACCGGGCTTCAAGGCGTGGAAGACCGGCGTAGGCGCCAACGTGGGCGAGTACGTAGCCAATTCGGCTAAGCTCTCAGAGATGGTGCAGACTGGCGAGGCGGGGCTGTTCCCGTCCACCCCGACGCAAGTGATGGTGCTCAAGAGCAAGGGCCTGCCGGTGGAATACGCTCAGCCCAAGGAGGGCGCGGTGGCGTTGAACACCATGGAATGCGTGATCGCCAGGAATGACGAACCGGCACTCGCACAGAAGTTGGCTGCGTTCCTGCTGTCGCCGGGTGCGCAGGCCAAGGCGTTGCAAGGCGGCGCCAGCATCCCCGCCAACCCCAAGACGCCGCTGCCCGCTGACACCGATGCGCTGATCAAGCGCGCAGTCGACTACGCGCATACAGCGGTGGTCATGGATTGGGATGTCATCAACGCGCAGCGCCCGGCATGGAGTACGCGCTGGAACAAGACGGTCGAACGCTGAATCCACTACGCTGGAAACTCCGGCTCCCCGCGGTGACGTGGGCGAGCCTCAACCACCTCATCGGCATCATGAACACTTCCGACCTGCTCACTTCGCTTTCCATCCATGCAGAGGCCAAGGTGGCGCAAGGCCATGCGGTCACCTCGCCGATCGACGGCTCCGTGATCGGAACCGTGGCGTTTGCCGGCGAGAATGAGGCCACTGCCGCCATCGACCGGGCCCATGCAGCATTCCTCAAATGGCGCATGGTGCCGGCGCCCGTACGCGGAGAGCTGGTGCGCCTGCTTGGCGTGCAGTTGCGCGAGCACCAAGAGACGCTCGGGCGACTTGTCACGCTGGAGGCGGGCAAGATCCTCTCAGAGGGGCTGGGTGAGGTGCAGGAGATGATCGACATCTGCGACTTTGCGGTCGGGCTGTCGCGCCAGCTTTATGGTTTGACCATCGCTTCGGAACGCGCGGGCCACCGCATGATGGAGACGTGGCATCCGGCAGGCCCGGTGGGGGTGATCTCCGCATTCAACTTTCCGGTGGCGGTGTGGGCGTGGAACAGCGCGCTGGCGCTGGTGTGCGGCGACAGCGTGATCTGGAAACCTTCGGAAAAGACGCCGCTGACGGCCATGGCCTGTCACGCGCTACTGCAGCAGGCGATTGCGGCGTTCGAGCGCACGCACCCCGGTGTGGCGCCGGCGGGTTTGCATGAACTGCTGATTGGCGGCCGCGAGGTTGGCGAGGTCTTGGCGCGTTCTGAGAAAGTGCCGGTGGTCAGCGCCACGGGCAGCACGCGCATGGGCCGTACAGTCGGCCAGCTGGTGGCGGGCCGCTTTGGTCGCGCCATCCTGGAGTTGGGTGGCAACAACGCCATGATCGTCGCGCCTAGCGCAGATCTGGAACTCGCGGTGCGCGCCATCACCTTTGCCGCCGTGGGCACTGCGGGCCAGCGCTGCACGACGCTGCGTCGCCTGATCGTGCACGAGAGCGTGGCGGACACCCTGGTGGACCGCCTGCAACGCATCTACGCATCGGTCGCGGTCGGGAACCCACTGGAAGCCGATACGCTGGTCGGGCCGCTCATTGACGGCGCGGCTTTTGAAGCGATGCAATCGGCGCTGTCCCAGGCACGTGCCGAAGGTGGCGAGGTCTTCGGGGGGACACGCGTGCGAGGCGAACTGGGCGACCAGGCGTTCTACATCACCCCGGCGCTGGTGCGCATGCCTGCGCAGAGTGCGGTCATGCGGCACGAGACGTTCGCGCCCATCCTCTACGTGCTGACCTACCGGAACTTTGACGATGCGGTTGCGCTGCAGAACGGCGTGCCGCAAGGCTTGTCGTCCGCTATCTTCACGCGTGACCTGCAGGAGGCGGAAATCTTTCTCAGCGCAGCGGGCAGCGATTGTGGCATCGCGAACGTCAATATCGGCACTTCCGGCGCGGAGATCGGCGGCGCCTTTGGCGGCGAGAAAGAGACGGGCGGCGGTCGTGAATCGGGGTCCGATGCGTGGAAGGGCTACATGCGTCGCGCCACCAACACGATCAACTACAGCAACACGCTGCAGCTTGCCCAGGGCGTGCGGTTCGACGTCTGAACTGCGCTACGTGTCCGCTTCTGCATCACATCGGTTTCTGCCGGGAGTCGCCTGGTTCATATTCATTCGTCATAGTTGACAAAAATATCAGTTGTGACTAAATTCCGCTTACTCGCGGCGGAACTGGCACCAACAACGGGCTGTTGCTACGCAGTCAAAAAAGGCGGATAGCGCGCGGCTTAGCTGCCGCGTCAATCTACGACTGCACCTGCGGGCCTTGTTAGAGGTGCTTATGGATCATTTCGAGAGCCTGCGGCTCTTTCGTACGATCGTCGAAGTCAGGAACTTCAGGCGTGCAGGGCAGATGTTCGGGGTATCGCCGTCAGTCGTATCGCGGGCGATGACTTCCTTGGAAGAACGGCTCGGCGCGCGCCTCTTCCACCGCTCCACCAAGCAGTTCTCGTTGACGGACGCGGCACACCGCTTCTACGACGGATGCTGCCGTGTACTCGACGATCTGGATTGCCTGGAATCCGATGCGCGCAGCCAGGGGCATCTGCCGGTTGGTGTGTTGAGGCTCGTTGCGCATACGACCGCAACGTCGGGGTGGCTTGCGCCGCTGGTGGCATCGTTCAAGCGCAAGAACCCGAACGTCATGGTTGAGGTGACCTTGGTGGAGGGCACTGTCGACCTGGCAACCGAGGGCTACGACATCGGCCTGGTATTGCCGTTCATGTTGGCTACCGACTTGGCTGTGACGCGACTGCTGCATCGCTTGCCGTTGGCGATCGTGGCGACACCGCACTACCTGGACGCGCGTGTGCGCCCGTGTCATCCGGTCGATCTGGCTGACCATGTCTTCGTCACCGTACCGCCTTCCGTACACAAGCCCATCGTGACGTTCCGCACGGATGGGGCACCGCTGGTCGTTCCGCTGCGGTACGAAATTGCCTCGAACAACGCCGCATTCAACCGTGAAGTCGTACTGTCCGGACTTGGCATGGGCCTGCTGCCGTTGGCACTGGTTGAAGACGATCTGCGCGAAGGGCGCCTCGTCCGGTTGGTGGGTGAACACGAAATCCTGGATACCGCAGCGGAGGTTCGTCTTGCCTACATGAGCCGGACGATGGTGCCGGCCAAAGTCAGGGCCTTCATTGACCACGCCGTCGCGTACTTTGAGGAGCGGTGAGATGCGGGGACCGTCTTCTCAGGCGAGCACCGTTGCCTATTGCGAACGGTGCAACGCTGATCACCCAGGTAGCGCGCGCGGTTCGAAAACGCTGATGTCCACCCTGATACGGCGCCAGGCCTGGCTATGGGGGCTTGTCGCGCTTGCAATGGGTGGGCTCATGTGGGCGCTACGGCCGGTGCTGACGCCGTTCCTGCTGGGCGCGCTCATTGCCTACATGTTGCAGCCGGGTGTGGAGTGGTTGGCGCGGCACCGCGTGCCTCGCTGGATCGCCGCGCTGGCGATGATCCTGTGCTTTGCGGCGATGGCGGCGCTGCTCGTCACGCTCATGTTCGCCGTCGTCCAGACCGAAGGTCCGCAACTCCAGGCAAAAATTCCTGTGCTGCTTGCCGGCCTGAATGCCTGGTTGCAGCCGAAGCTAGCCGTTCTGGGGCTTGGCGTCGACCTGGATTTGGCGCATCTGCGCGATCTGCTGTCCGCGCCGCACTATGGTGGCGATGGCACCTCCGTCCTCGCGGTCTGGCAATACCTGCGCACAAGCGGCAACGCGATGTTGACCGTGGTGGGTAACGTGGTGCTGGTTCCGCTGGTGCTGTTCTATCTGCTCTACGACCGGCACCAGATGTTTCAGCGCATGGAAAGCCTGGTCCCTCGGCGGTGGCTTGCCAGGACCCGGGCGTTCGTCATCGACATTGACCGGATGCTGTCGCAATACCTGCGCGGGCAGCTTCTGGTGATGGTCGTGCTGGCCGCGTTTTACCCCATCGCCCTGACGCTGGCCGGCTTCGACATTGCCTTGCCGTTGGGGTTGTTTACTGGCCTGGCGGTGTTCATTCCCTATGTGGGATTTGCCGCTGGCCTGGCGCTTGCCGTGTTGGCCGCCGTGCTGCAGTTTGGCGATCTTTACGGCATCGGCGCTGTTGCTGTGGTGTACGGCCTGGGTCAGATCCTTGAGAACGTGTTCCTCACGCCGCGCTTGATTGGCGAGCGCATTGGCTTGCACCCGTTGGCCGTGATCTTTGCATTGCTGGCCTTTGGCCACCTGTTCGGATTCTTTGGGGTGCTGCTGGCGTTGCCTGCCAGCGCCATTCTTGCGGCGGCGCTACGGGCGCTGCGTCACCGCTATCTCGCGAGCGAGCTCTATCAAGCCTGATCGATGCGCACCCTCGCTGGGTGCTGCGAGGGCTTAGGCTGGAGTTGGGGTGCTGACGTCGGTGACCGTTGGCAGCGGCAGTTGTGCGATGCGTTCCGCTTCCGCACGCTTGACTCCCAGCGCCTGGAGTACGAAGACGGCCGCACGCTCCGCCAGACGCTCCACCCGAACGGCCGCCGCTGGGTGGCCGCGCCCCGGAGTGGCCGCGCCTGTGGAAAAGTGCAACTCCGCCGCAACGCCGGCAAGCACGGTCCCAATCACGGAAAGCACGCTTGTCAGTGGATCCGCCACCACAAAACGCCTGGTGGCAAGCCCGCGCTTGCTGTCGCGTAGCAGGCGCAAGCCAAGGCCGCGCGTCAGGGCGCGTGTAGAGATGCCCTCCCGCATGAGCAACCGGCCCCAAACCGGTTCACGCTGCGCCCGCAGCAAGGTGTGACGGACCGAGATGGCGATGACCTCGGCCGGATCACTCAAGCCATGCGCAACCCCATCCAGCCTGTCAGCGAAGTCTTCAAACGCCCAGTCGATGAGGGCGGCGAAGAGCCCTTCCTTCGATTCGAAGTGGTTGTAGAACGAGCCGAAGCCCACATCGGCGGCTTCGGTGATCTCGCTGATCGCGACGCACTCGATGCTTTTTTCAGACAGCAGCGCCAACGCCGCGTGAAGCAGGCGCGTCCGTGTTTCTTGCTTGCGCCGCGTGCCGCGCCGCTGGCGGCGGCCTTCGGTCACGCGATTCATGAGGTTCCGCATAGGGATCTGAAGATGGTGTTCACATGCGGATGATAGTGTTTTGCGTCATAGTTGACAATATTATCAGTTATGAGTTTAATGTCGTCCGTAGGGTCGAAGAGGGTGAATTGCCCTGAGTTAGGACGCGGAGATGGGGCAAGCACCCGGCGACAAAGGCCAGAGAGCCGTACGCCATGGCGTGCCAGCTGAATGCAGCCCATTTGCCGAGAAGTGGTTCCTGAACGCCGTGGAGACAGGCGACTCGCGTACCCGACATCCGAGTTCCGTTACGCGTTACCTGAGGGCTGATTGCGCAGAAAAGGCGCGGCTCCGGAGTGCGCGTGACCCATTGTTCGTTAGGCCATCACTTGCTTGGAAACATCGTGAAACATCCCGGTCGTCAAGCGCGAACGACAGCGCGCCCCAACCTGTCCGTCGTCGGGCGTTCCAAACGCGCGCCTGTTGTCATTGCCGCCTGCTGCGCTGTGTTGCTGGCGGGCTGCCACCACAGTGAAACGCTGGTCAGTGCGCCCAAGCCGGTCGTAGCGCTCACGCTGCATCCGGACGGCAACGCCGTGGCGAACACATTGCCCGGGCTGGTGCAGGCGCGGTATTCCACGCCGCTGTCGTTCCGTGTTGGCGGTAAGGTGGTTGAGCGCCGCGTGCGGCTGGGCGATACCGTCAAAGAAGGGCAGGTGCTGGCGATGCTCGATCAGGCGGATCTGCGCAACGATCTGGCCAATGCCCGCGCGCAACTGGAAGCTGCAGAACATCGGTTGGTCTACGCCAAGCAACAGCTGGACCGTGACCGTGCGCAGTCGCAGGCGAACTTGATTGCGCCGGCACAGATGGAGCAGACGCAAGATGCCTACGCATCCGCGCTCGCGCAACGCGATTCCGCACGGGCACAAGCCACACTCGTCGGCGATCGCCTGCGCTACGCCACGCTGGTGGCGGACCACGATGGCGTCATCACATCCGAGGATGCCGACACCGGTCAGAACGTCCAGGCAGGCCAATCGATCTATCACCTCGATTGGGCGGGCGACGTCGACATCGTTTGCGATGCACCGGAGCGCACGCTGTCCTCTCTGACTGTCGGAAGCACGGCGCGGGTGAGCCTGCCGGCTGTGCCCTCGCAAACCTTTGAAGCACGCGTGCGCGAGGTGTCGCCCGTGGCCGATCCGCAAAGCCGTACGTGGCGCGTCAAGCTGTCGCTTGTGGCGCCAAACGCGGCGGTGCGCATGGGCATGACCGCCAATATCGCCTTCGATGCCAAGGGCGAGGCAGTGGCTGCGCGTCCGTTCAAGCTGCCGGTGACCGCATTGTTCCACCGCGGCGAAGAGCCCGCAGTCTGGGTGGTGCGCGCGAACACGGATACGTTGGAGCTGCGCCCGGTCACCATCGCGCGTTACGACGAACGCAGCGTGTTGGTCGCTTCCGGGTTGCGCGATGGAGACCGCGTGGTGATGCAGGGCGTGCATGCCGTCAATGCCGGGCAACACGTGCAAGTGGTCGCGCCGTTGCACCCGGAGGACTTTTCATCATGAGTGCAGGTGATCGCGAAATCGTGCAAGGCACCGAGCAGGTCGCGACGCCCGCATCTCCAGCGGACGAAGGCGGCTTCAACCTGTCGGCATGGGCCCTGCGCCACCAGCAGTTGGTGATCTTCCTGATCGGGCTGGCAACGCTTTTTGGCGTCATTGGCTACACGCATCTTGCGCAGTCAGAAGATCCGCCGTTCACGTTCCGGACGATGGTGATCCAGACGTACTGGCCGGGTGCCACCGCGCGCGAAGTCCAGGAGCAGATCACCGACCGCATCGGGCGCCAGCTTCAGGCTGCGCCGTATGTCGACAACATCAAGAGCTATTCACGCCCTGGCGAGTCGATGATCTTCTTCGCCATGAAGGACTCCGCCCCAGTCAAGGACGTGCCGGAGACCTGGTATCAGGTGCGAAAGAAAGTGGGCGACATCCGCGCGACGCTGCCCAAGGGCACGGTCGGGCCGTTCTTCAATGACGAGTTCGGTGATGTCTACACGAATATCTACGCCCTGGAAGGCGACGGCTTCTCGCCCGCGCAGCTGCACGACTATGCGGACAAGCTGCGTACCGTTCTGCTGCGTGTGCCTGGCGTCGCCAAGGTGGACTACGTTGGCGATCCGGCTGAACACGTCTTCATCGAGATCTCGAACGCGCAGTTGACACGACTCGCCATCACACCGCAACAGATCGCGCAAGCCATCGACGCGCAGAACACCGTGGCGCCAGTCGGCACGATTACCACTGCCGATGACCGCGTATTCGTGCGACCCACCGGCGCCTTCAAGGATGTGCAGGCGCTGGCTGACACGTTGATCACCGTGAACAAGCGCACGTTCCGGCTGGGGGACATCGCCAAGATCACGCGTGGCTATGACGACCCGCCCGTGACGCAGATGCGCGCCAACGGCCATGCCGTGCTGGGCATCGGCGTCACGATGCAGAAGGGCGGCGACGTGATCGACCTCGGCAAGGCGCTCGATTCCACGGCGGGCGAACTTCAGGCGACGCTGCCGGCAGGGCTGAAGCTGTCGCCGATTTCGAGCATGCCGCATGCCGTCAAGCACTCTGTGGACGAATTCGTGCGGTCGGTCGGTGAAGCCGTGGCGATTGTTCTGGTGGTGAGCCTCGTATCGCTGGGCTTGCGCACGGGCATGGTTGTGGTGATCTCCATCCCGATCGTGCTGGCGGTGACAGCACTGTGCATGCATATGTTCGGCATCGGGCTCGACAAGGTTTCACTGGGCACGCTCGTGCTTGCGCTCGGGCTGCTGGTGGACGACGCCATCATTGCCGTGGAGATGATGGCCGTGAAGCTGGAGCAGGGATGGAGCCGCATGCGCGCCGCCGCTTTCGCGTATTCCAGCACGGCATTCCCGATGCTGACCGGCACGCTGGTGACGGTGTCCGGCTTCCTGCCCATCGCGCTGGCCAAGTCGAGCACGGGCGAGTACACGCGCTCGATCTTCGAGGTGTCCGCCATCTCGCTGATCGTGTCGTGGTTTGCCGCCGTGGTCCTGGTGCCGCTGCTGGGCTATCACATGCTGCCCGAGCACAAGAACGGCGCCTCGGAACATGGCCATGAGCACGATATCTACAACACCGGTTTCTATCAGCGTCTGTCGGGCTGGATCTCGTTCTGCATCGAGCGCCGCTGGGTGATTCTGGGTGTGACGGCCGTGCTGTTTGCACTGGGCATGGCAGCGTTCACCCGGGTGCCGCAGCAGTTCTTCCCGAATTCCGAGCGCCCTGAGTTGCTGGTGGATCTGCGCTTGCCCGAAGGGGCTTCGTTTGATGCCACGTTGCGCGAGGCAAAGCGTCTGGAGAAAGCGCTGGATGGTCGAAAAGAGATCGAGCACTTCGTCGATTACGTCGGCACCGGTGCCCCGCGCTTCTATCTGCCGCTGGATCAGCAGCTTCAACAGCCGAACTTCGCACAGTTCGTCATCACCGCGAAGAACGTGGAAGAACGCGATGCGCTCTCGCATTGGCTCAACGCCACGTTGGAGAGGGACTTCTCCGGTGTCCGCACCCGTGTCGCCCAGCTTGAGAACGGCCCTCCCGTGGGCTTCCCGATCAAGTTCCGCGTGAGCGGCGACGACATCGCCACCGTGCGCAACATCGCCGACAAGGTGGCCGAGAAGGTGCGTGCCGATGCCCGCACGCAGAACGTGCAGTTCGACTGGGATGAGCCGGCAGAACGTTCGATGTCGTTTGAGATCGACCAGATCAAGGCGCGCCAGCTTGGGGTGACGTCGGAAGAGGTCTCCAACTTCCTCGCCATGACGCTATCTGGCTACACGGTGACGCAGTATCGCGAGCGCGACAAGCTGATCAACGTCGATCTGCGTGCACCGAAAACGGAGCGTATCGACCCCGCCAAGCTCGCTGGCCTGGCGATGCCCACGCCCAACGGCCCGGTTCCGCTCGGCGCGCTTGGGCACGTGGAAAACAAGCTCGAGTACGGCGTGATCTGGGAACGCGATCGCCAGCCGACCATCACGGTGCAGGCCGACGTGCGCGGCAACGCGCAAGGTATTGGTGTGACGCGTGACATTGATCAGGCGCTGGCCGGTGAACGCGCCAAGCTGCCTGTGGGCTATCGCATCCAGATTGGCGGCGCAGTGGAAGAGAGCGTGAAGGGCCAGACGTCGATCAACGCCGAGATGCCGCTGATGATCATTGCCGTGCTGACGCTGCTGATGATCCAGCTCAAGAGCTTCTCGCGCACCTTCATCGTCGTGTTGACGGCGCCGCTGGGGCTGATTGGTGTGGTGGCTGCGCTGCTGCTGTTCGGCAAGCCGTTCGGGTTCGTGGCGCTGCTCGGGGTGATTGCCATGTTCGGGATCATCATGCGCAACTCCGTGATTCTGGTAGACCAGATCGACCAGGATATTGCGGCGGGCCAGAAACGCTTCGACGCCATCATCGGCGCGACGGTGCGACGCTTCCGGCCCATCATGCTCACGGCGGCTGCCGCTGTGCTGGCGCTGATTCCGCTGCTGCGCTCGGGCTTCTTCGGGCCGATGGCCACCGCGCTGATGGGCGGTATCACCATCGCCACGGTACTGACCATCTTCTTCCTGCCGGCGCTGTATGCCGCGTGCTTCAAGGTCCGCCCCGACGAACGGGAGCTGCCTGCGGCCCACACCGCAGCCCTGGAGAATTGATCATGAAACTCTCTCGTATGACGTGCGCGCTTGCCGCAACGTCGGTACTCGCCCTGACGGCATGCTCCTTGCCACCGACCAACACGCCGCCTGCCATGCCCTCGCCGGTGCACTATGGCGTGACCACGCCGCCTGAGAAGACGGTAGAAGCCGCTGGCGTGGCCCAGCAGTTTGATGTGGGTGCCGCGCTCGTGCCGCAATGGTGGAAGCTCTATCGATCCGATGCCCTGAACGCGTTGGTGGAAGAGGGGTTGCGCAACAACCCCACGCTGGCCGCAACGCAGAAGACCTTGTCCGCCGCGCAGGAGGAACTGCGTGCACAGGTGGGCGCATCCACATTGCCGTCCCTCGACGCCGGGGCGCAGGTCGCGCGCCAACGCACGCCAAACCTCACAGGCGTGGGGCCCGATGCGCTGCGCTACAACGTGTTCGTTGGACAGTTGCAAGCGCATTACACGTTTGATCTGTTTGGCGCGACGCGCTATGCCAATGCCGCGAGTGCCGCGCGGGTGGACGTGCGCGGCTGCGAACTGGAGGCGGCACGGCGTGCGCTCGCCGCGAATATTGTCGGCACGGTGATCAACGCGGCAGCGCTGGATCAGCAGATCGCATTGACGGAACGCCTTGTTGTGGTGGCAGACGCCACGGCGCGCGACAGCCAGCGGCGGTATGAGCTGGGCGCGTTGTCCCATGCGCAGGCGCTGGCTTCGACGCAAAGCGCCGCGTCGCTGGCGGCGACGTTGCCGCAGTTGCGTCAACAGCGCGCGGTTTCCATTCATGCACTGGCCGTGTTGCTGGGCCGCACCCCGGATGCAGCGCCTGCGGTTCCGGAGTTCAGCAGCCTTTCGCTGCCGAACCAGGTGCCTGTGGCCGTGCCGTCGGATCTGCTGCGAGCCCGCCCGGATATCCGCGCCGCTGCCGCCGCGGTCAAGGCAGCGTCCGCAGACGCGGGCGAGGCCACTGCGCAGCTCTTCCCCAGCCTGTCGCTCACCGCCTCGCTCGGTCGCGGCGGGTTGAGCTGGCCGGCGTTGCTCTCAGGTGCGGGCGGCTTGTGGGCCGTTGGCGCCGGGCTGTCTCAGCCGATCTTCCACGGCGGCGCATTGATGGCGCATCGCCGGGCCACGCTGGAGCTGTATGACGCGACGGTCCTGCAATACAAGTCGGCCGTCTTGTCGGCATTTGAAAACGTTGCCGATACGCTCGCCGCACTGGAGAACGATGCGCAGACGCTCGCTTCAGCCGAAGTGGCATCGACAGCAGCGCGTACTGCGTTCAACGAGACCGCATCGCGCCGCCGCTTGGGAGCCTTGCCCGCATCCGCAGAGCAGTCCAGCGAGCAGCAGTACCTGAACGCGCAGCTCGATACCGTGCGCGCGACCAGCCGGCGCATGAGCGATACGGCAGCGTTGCTGCAGGCCATGGGTGAATTGCCCGCCAACACCGTTCAGACAATCGCCAAAGACTGACATTGCCTCTGGATGGGCTCGACCCCCACGCCGCAAGCGTGGGGCGCCGTGCTTCGCCTGCAGTGCCGATTGGCTTAGTCCACGCCCATGGAATCCGCCCCCCTGATTGCCTGTCATGAGTGCGACCGCGTGTTTCGGCGGCCGCCACTGTTGGACGGCTTGCACGTTCGATGCTCGCGTTGTGCGAACGACCTGAGTGGTGCCCATCACGCCCGCCCGACACTCGACTTCATCTGCGCCATGGCGGTTGCGGCGGTCGTTACGTTGGTGATCGCGCAATGCTTCCCGATCATTGCGCTCAAGGCGCAGGGGATGGCGTCGCAGGCCACGTTGCTTGACGCGGTGTCTTCCCTATGGGCCGGGCAGATGCATATCGTGGCTGCGGTCGTGTTCTTTACGACCACGCTTTTTCCATCAATGGAATTGCTCGCGTTGCTTTACGTGTTGCTTCCCTTGCGTGCGGGCCGTGTGCCTCCAGGGTTTCGTCATGTCATCCGGTTCCTTCAATGGCTTCGGCCTTGGGGAATGATCGAAGTCTTCATGCTTGGTGTGCTGGTTACGACAGTGAAAATGGTCAGCCTCGCGCGCGTGATTCCTGGCGCTGGCCTGTTTGCATTCGGCGCGTTGACGGTGCTGCTTGCGCTGGTTTCGCGGTTCGATCCGCGCAGGCTCTGGCACGCCTGCGACGAGATCGAAGCACAGGACGGAGCAACGCCGGCTGCCGAACTGCAGGCTGACTTGCCGCGCAAAGAATCGGTCGTGGCTGACGCAGTAAAGGCTGTCTCCGCAAAGCAGGCCGGGCTGGTTGTCTGCCACACATGCGGCAGCGTGCAGCAGCTTCATGACGGCGAAGCACACCAGCGGTGCAGCCTTTGCTATACGCCTTTGCACGAACGCCGTCCGGCCAGCGTTTCGCGGACAGCCGCATTGCTTCTTGCCGCCGCGCTGCTTTACATCCCGGCCAATCTGTTGCCGGTGATGCACAGCACCTCACTCGGTCGTTCAGAAGACGACACCATCCTGAGCGGGGTGGCGTACTTCTGGACCTCCGGCGATTGGGGTCTCGCTGCGGTCGTCTTTGTTGCCAGCGTGGTGGTGCCGATGCTCAAGCTCGCCGTTCTGGCGCTGCTGGTGTTCGCCGCGCATCGGCGCTCCACCTGGCGCCCGCACGAAAGGACGCGGCTCTATCGCCTAGTCGAGCGCATCGGCCGGTGGTCGATGCTGGATGTGTTCGTGGTGGCGCTCACCGTTGCCCTGGTGCATTTCGGCTCCTTTGCCGTCATCACCGCAGGCCCGGGTGCACTGGCCTTTGGCGCTGTGGTGATCCTCACCATGATCGCCTCCATGCAGTTCGACCCCCGGCTTATCTGGGACCCCGTTCCCGACGACGCCGAATCCGCGCGAAACGATTCCTGACCGGATACCGCGCACCACATTCGTCCGCCTTCTTTTCTTTGCAAGCAATGCGTCCTATCGATCTACCTCTTCCCGAGATCACGCCGCGGCGGCGTTGGCTTCCCTCAATGGTCTGGCTTGTGCCGCTGATTGCGGCCTTGATCGGGCTTGCGCTGGTCGCCAAGACCATCGCCGAGAAAGGTCCTGTCGTGACCGTCACTTTTGCCAATGCCGAAGGCCTTGAGGCAGGCAAGACGAAGGTGAAGTACAAGGACGTCGAGATCGGCGCGATTCAAGCCATCTCGCTCACCCCGGATCTCAAGCGCGTGACGGTGAAGATCCAACTGGCGCGCGAAGCCGAACGCTTTGCAACCAAGGACACGCGGTTCTGGGTGGTCCGACCGCGTGTGGGCGCGAGCGGCATTTCCGGGCTCGGTACATTGCTTTCCGGTGCGTATATCGGCGTGGACATCGGTCGTTCCAAGGACAGCCAGACCCAATTCGTGGGGCTGGAGAGCCCGCCTTCAGTCACCACCGATCAGCAAGGGCGCCAGTTCTCGCTACACGGCGATTCGCTCGGGTCCGTCGATATTGGCGCGCCGGTTTTCTATCGCCATCTGCAAGTGGGGCAGGTGGTGGGCTTTGCGTTGGACAAGCAAGGTGGGGGCGTGCAAGTGAACGTGTTCGTGAACGCGCCCTACGACAAGTACGTCGGTACCAACACGCGCTGGTGGCACGCCAGCGGGGTGGACCTGCGGCTCGATTCCAGCGGGTTGAAGCTGAATACGCAGTCGCTTGCCACCGTCATCGTCGGCGGCTTGGCGTTTCAGTCGCCGCAGGGCCAGGCTGATGGGCCGCCGCCGCCGGATAACACCGTGTTCCAGCTGGCATCCGATGAAGCAGACGCAATGCGCGAGCCCGACGGTGCACCACTGACTGTGGTGATGCGATTCAACCAGTCGCTGCGCGGCCTGTCTGTCGGCGCACCTGTGGATTTGCGCGGCATTGCGCTGGGCAACGTTACCGACATCGGCATCGAATACGACGAGGCGGGCAAAACATTCAGCATGCGGGTCATGATGGCGCTGTATCCGTCGCGGCTCAGCCGGCGCAGCAACACGTCGCTTCCTGCGCCCGACACACCGGGCGGCCATGAATTGCTACAGCACTTGGTCATGCAAGGGCTGCGTGGGCAGCTTCGCATGGGCAATCTGCTGACGGGGCAACTGTACGTCGCGCTTGATATGTTCCCCAAGGCGCCGCGCGCGACGGTCGATGTCCATCGCTCGCCGGTGGAGTTGCCGACCGTTCCGAATTCGCTCGACGAGTTGCAAGTGCAGCTTGCCGACATCGCGAAGAAGCTCAACCAGGTGCCCTTCGACAAGATCGGCAGCAACCTGAATGTCGCGCTCGACAGTGCAAACCGTCTGTTCGGTCATCTGGATACCGAAGTGGTGCCGCAGGCGCGGGACACGCTGGCTTCCGCGCAGCAGACCTTCAATGCGGCGCAGGCAACCTTGCGGCAGGACTCGCCGCTTCAGTCGGATGTTCACGAGGCGATGCAGGAGCTGACGCGCACGCTTCAATCGCTCAATGCGCTGACGGACTATCTGGAGCGCCATCCGGAATCGTTGCTGTTCGGCAAGAAAGGAGATGCGCGGTGAGTTTGTTCTGCCTCCCGATGTGCCGCGTGTTGACCGGTGTGGTTGCTTGTGTCGCCCTGGTGGCATGTAGCTCGCCGCAAGCACACTTCCATCGCTTGGTTGCTGCCGATGAGGTTGCGGTAGCGGTACCTCCATCGGCGTTGCTTGTTGATGTGCTGCCCGTTCGTGTTCCGCCGTCGGTGGCGGGCAGGCGGCTGGTGGTGCAGCGCAGCTCAGGCCAGGTCGACGTGCTGGAGATGGACCGATGGGCGTCGCCCTTGGCCGATGAGATTCGTGCGGCGCTGTCGTCGGGGCTGGCGTTGCGGACCAGCGCGATGGACCGACACGGCCTTCCCTACGATGGCAAACGCCCGGCTTACCGGGTGGCGGTGGATATACAGCGGTTTGATGCGTGGCGCGGCTCGCATGTCCTGATCGACGCCGTCTGGACGCTTCGCACGGCAGACGATCGCCCAATGCTGACTTGCCGAAGTGTCGTCAACGAAGACGTGTCCGCAGGCATTGACGGTGTGGTGCAGGGCCAGCGGCGTGCCTTGAACGTGCTGGCTTCGCAGATAGCGGAGCCTCTACTGGCTTACGCCGCCGCACCATCAGAGCCAGTGCGGCCGATGCCTGGTTGCGTGGATTCGTCGGCGAGGATGTTGGCGAACTGAGGCGGGTCGATCAGCTGGCGCCATAGACGCCCGCGCCTCAACGCGGGTGATTAGATCAGCTGGCGCCGTCTGCAATCTCCACGAGGGGTAGCGGCCGGGCGGCCACTTTTTCGGCTTCAGCGCGTTTGAGCCCCAGCGTTTGGAGCAGCACCGCTGCCGTGCGTTCGGGGAAATGCTCCCCCGAGAAGCCTAGCTTTTTCACGATGTCGGCAGCCGGCGCGTCGGGCGCCAGGAAGTTGAGCTCGGCAGAGATGGCCGTGAGCACTGTGCCACCGACGGACAAGAACCCGATGAATGGGTCGGCAAGCGTAAACCGCTTTGCGGTGACGCCGCGCTCGATATCGCGCAGTAAGCGCTGGCCGAGGCCGTGTGTGAGAACACGCGCCGAGAAACCCTCTCGAATGAGAAAGCGCCCCCACACCGGCTCGCGCCGCGCACGGATCAGCGTATGCCGTACCGACACGGCAATGATTTCCGCCGGATCGGATAGCCCTTCCGTCTGCCTATCCAGGGAGTCGGCGAATTCGTCGAACACCGAACTCACCAGCGCCGCATAGATGGCTTCCTTCGATTCGAAGTGGTTGTAGAACGACCCGAAACCGACGTCGGCTGCCTCGGTAATTTCGTTGATGGCAACACCTTCCATGCCGCGATCGGCCATGAGCCGGAGTGCGGCATCCAGCAGCCGTGCGCGTGTTTCCCGCTTGCGCCGTGCGCCACGAGGTTCGCGTTCCTCAACGGTAGGCGCGGGAGGGGCAGGCGTCTTTGCGGTGGCGCGCTTCGGTGTTCGGCGAGTCTCGGTGGTGGCCATGGTGGTGTGCGGTCCTTGTTGTGGCTGGAATTATAGATTCGAATGTCGATATTGACAAAATTATCAGCAATGATTTTAATGTCAAAAAAGGCGAGCAAAGCCTGGTAAAGACGTAGACAAAGAAACGGAGTAGCGGTGGAGACAAATGCACATGCGCGTGCCGGTTCACGCATCGGGGATGGCGCACGCCCCTACGGGACAGGTGACCTGCCATCTCAAGTAGACATCCTTGTCGTGGGGCTTGGCCCCGTTGGTGCCATGGTGGCCAATCTGCTGGCGCGTCATGACGTGAGCGTGATGGCCGTCGACAAATCGCCCGACATCTATATGGCCCCGCGCGCCATTGCGCTGGACAACGAAGCCTTGCGCATCCTGCAACAGGCCGGCATTGGCGAGGGCGATTTCGAAACGGTGGCCATCCCGCATGTCCGCATGCATTCGCCCTGGCTCGGCGAGTTCGGCCGGGTCAACACACTGGGCAGCCTGGATGGCCATCCGAAGCTCGTCACGTTCTATCAGCCCGATCTGGAGCGCTGCCTGCGCGCACGCTTGGCGGCACACGATGGCGTACACCTCGCGTTGGGCACCACGCTGCTCAGCATCACGAATCAGCGCGATTGCGTGTTGGCTTCGCTCGATGTCGGGCACGGTCAGGTACACCGGGTCCGCGCTCGCTACGTAGTGGGGGCTGACGGCGCGAGCTCGCTGGTGCGCCACCTGATCGGCCAGGAATTCCGGGGCACGACGTATGCGGAGGACTGGCTCATCGTCGACGCGCGTCATGTCCCCAAGCCGATCGACCACGTCGAGTTTCTCTGCGACCACCGTCGCCCTACGCCGCACATGGTTGCGCCAGGTGCGCGCGAGCGTTGGGAGTTCATGCTCCAGCCAGGCGAGCGCCGCGAAGATATGGAGTCGGACAGCCGTATCCGCGCATTGCTGGCACCGTGGACGGACGTTGACAGCATCACGATCGAGCGCAAGGCGGTCTATCGCTTTCATGCCAGAACCGTCGACCGATTCAGCGTGGGCCGGGTGTTTCTTGTCGGTGACGCCGCGCACATCACGCCGCCGTTCGTCGGCCAAGGGCTGGTCGCCGGACTGCGAGACGCCGCCAACTTGAGCTGGAAGCTGGCCTGGGTGCTGCAAGGTCGGGCGGATGCACGGATTCTCGACAGCTACGACGAGGAGCGCCGCCCGCATGCGAAAGCCATGATCAACCTCGCGCGGTTCATGGGCAAGCTGGTGATGCCGCGCAGTGCCCCGATCGCGCTGTTGACGCACGGCTTGATGCGCTTGACCCGGCTCGTGCCCGGCTTGCGTTCCCAGTTTGAAGAGCTGCGCATCAAGCCGAAGAACGCGTTCAAGACGGGGCTCTTTGTCAGAGGCTGCTCGTCGACCAAGCTGACGCGCGGCGGGGTGATCCCGCAGGGCTGGGTCAGGGATGCAGAAGGGCACACCTGCCTGAGCGACGACGTGCTCGGCGAGGGATACACGCTCGTCAGTTTCGGCTGCGATGCCCACACGGCGCTGAAGCCCGCAACGGCAGCCGCATTCGCGCGCCAGGGTGGTGTGTTCGTTCGGATCGCTCACCGCGGGCAGCCTCTGCATCGTGACACGTCGAGCGTTTGGGAAGACATCAACGGCACGTTTCTTCCCGACGCAGTACCCGTTGGCTGGGCGGCCGTCTTGCGCCCAGACCGCACGGTGGTACACGACGGGCCCGCTGCAGACGCTGACCGCCTTGTTCGCGAAAGCCTGGCGCTGCTTGGCGGCCATGCGGAGCCTATGCCAGCCACTGCCGCAACTGTTCAATCCGCTTGAGTGTCCTGCCATGAAACTCGCCACAGCACAGCCCGCATGCCATCCGCAACCGACGACGAAGGCGTTGGCGCTTGCCTACCTGATGTTCGATCGGCCCGATCTTGAACAGGCCGAGCGGTTCCTCAATGACTTTGGTCTCGTGACGGTTCAGCGCGATGAGGCGACATTGCTCTTGCGCGGAACGGGCGCGGCGCCGTTCTGCTATCTCGTGCGCAAGGCGCCAAAGGCGGCGTTTGCCGGCTTTGGGTTGCAGGTCGCCGGACGCGCAGCCTTAGATACCCTGGCAAAACTGCCTGGGGCATCGGCCGTGGAGCCGTCGGATTGGCCGGGCGGTGGCTATCGCGTGCGTCTCGTCGATCCGTCGGGGTTCCGCGTGGATGCCATTGCTTGCCAAGCACCGACCGCCGAATTGCCGCACCGCGCGCCGTTGCCACTCAACTCAGTGGACGCCCCATTGCGCATCAACGAAACCCAACGGCCGCCGGTTGCTGCACCAGAGGTGATTCGCCTCGGGCATGTCGTTCTGGAGCTTGCCGACTTTCAGACCACCTGCGCCTGGTACACGCAGCATTTCGGCTTCATTCCAAGCGACGTTCAGGTGCTGCCGGATGGCTCGCCTGCGGTTGCATTCTTGCGACTGGATCTGGGCGACACGCCAGCCGATCACCACACGCTCGCGCTTGCTCAGGGGTTTGTTTCGAAGTACAGCCACAGCGCTTTCGAGCTGATCGATGCAGATGCTGTTGGCATGGGGCATCGCATGCTGCGTCAGCAGGGGTGGAAGCACGCCTGGGGGCTGGGCCGGCACATCCTCGGCAGCCAGATTTTCGACTACTGGCAAGACCCGTGGGGCGACAAGCACGAGCACTACTGCGACGGTGACCTGTTCACCGCGGAGCAACCGACCGGCGTCCACCCCGTCAGCCGTGAGGCCATGTCGCAGTGGGGCCAATCGATGCCCGCCACGTTCACCAAGCCGAAGCTGACACCGTCCGCCATTGCGGCGCTCATCCGCAACCTGCGCCGCAGCCCCGACCTGACGTTCCGCAAGCTGGTAACGCTCGCCCGGATCTTTGCCTGAGGCACCGCAAGCGCTATCTGCCGTCATTCATCCAACGCATCTTTTGCCATGTCGATCAATATCGTTCGCTTTGAATACCAAGGTCAGCTCCAGTGGGGCGTGATTCGGGATACACGCATCACGCCGGTACCAGGCGCCTATGCCACGACAGGGGACTTCGTCCGCAATACGACGCTAGCCGAGCTTGCCGCGCTGAATGGTGAAACGCTCGCGGTGTCCGCCGTGAAGCTGCTGTCTCCGGTCACGCGCAACCAGCAGTTCATCTGCCAGGGCGCCAACTACCGCCAGCACATGATCGAGTCCGGCATGGACCCCGACGTGAAGACGTACAACATGATCTTCACCAAGGCATCGAGCTGCATCGTCCCGGCGGACAGCGACGTGATCAAGCCGAAGCGCGTGCAGTTTCTCGATTACGAGATCGAGCTTGGGCTGGTGATGCGCAAGGCCATGCATGGTGCGGTTGATGTGACCGACCACAACCTGCACGAGTACGTGGCCGGCGCCGTGATCGTGAACGACTATTCCGCGCGCGACGTCCAGATCCCGCAGATGCAGTTCTACAAGGGCAAGTCGTTTCGTACGTTCGGTCCGGTGGGCCCGTGGCTGACGCTGTTGGAGCCCCGCGATTTTGCGGCGCTCAGAGACCTGCAGCTCAAGCTAACTGTCAATGACAAGCTCCGGCAGGACGACACGACGGCCAACCTCGTCTACGGCCCGGCCGAGACGCTGACCGAGCTGTCCCGCGTGCACGACCTGGAGCCTGGCGACTTATTGGCCACGGGCACGCCCGCGGGTTGCGCGTTGTCCGTGCCGTCGCCGACCAAGCAGAAGATGGCCGCGATGTTGCCCGAGAAGGCTAAGTGGGAGATGTTCCTGAAAGTGCAGGCTGCGCGCCCTCAATATCTGAAACCAGGCGACGTGGTCGAAGCACGGATCCATTCGTCCGACGGACGGATCGATCTGGGCGCGCAGCGCAATCGCATCGTTGCCGAGGAGTAAACGTCATGTCCGGGTTTTCCAGTCTGCAGGACGTGGAAGCCGCAGAGGCGCACGGTCTTCCGCCCGATCTTCCGCAGAGCACGTACGAGATGATCCGCCGTGGTGCCAGCCTGAATCCCGAGGCGCCAGCATTGAGCTTCTTTTTGAGCGTCAATGACCACCGCACCCCGCAGACGTGGCGCTACGCGGAGCTTCTTGCACGCATCACGCAGACGGCAAATTTCTTCGAAAGCATCGGCGTCAAGACAGACAGCGTGATCGCATTTGTGCTGCCTAACCTCCCGGAAACGCATTTCGTGATCTGGGGCGGGCAGGCAGCTGGCATCGTCGCCGCGTTCAATCCGCTGCTGGAGGGCCCCGCGCTGGCCGAACTGCTCAATGCTGCGGGGGCATCGGTGCTGGTCACACTGGCACCGTTTCCGGGCACCGATACCTGGGCCAAGCTGCAGCCGCATTTGCCCGCCATCAAGAGCCTGCGGCACTTGGTGCTGGTGAACCTGGCCGACCGCGTGCATGGCGCGGTGCAATGCGCGGCGCACGTGCAAAAGAACGAAGTGCTGCGATTGCTGGGTCCGCAGGGCGTGCATGGCGCTGTTCCGATGTCGGTGCGCATCCACGATTTCAACAGCGCGGTGCAGGTGCAACGTGCGGACGGCTTGAACAGTCGGCGGCGCATTGCCGCGCAGGATGCGTCTTCGTACTTCTGTACGGGCGGCACCACTGGCTTGCCGAAGATCGCGATGCGCACCCACGGGAATGAAGTGGTCAACGCGTGGAGCACCGCGCAGGTGCTGGGCGATGGGATCGGCCCCGGCAAGGTCGTGTTTTGCGGCTTGCCGCTGTTCCACGTCAATGGCGTTCTGGTGACGGGGCTGCTGCCGTTTTCCAAGGGCGCGCACGTCGTACTTGGCACGCCGCAAGGCTATCGCGGCGAGGGCGTGATCCAGCGCTTCTGGGAAATCGTCGAGCACCATCGCGTGAACTTCTTCAGCGGCGTGCCGACGCTCTACGCCTCGCTGCTCCAGGTGCCTGTTGATGGGCGAGATGTGCGATCGCTCGAATACGGCCTATGCGGCGCCGCGCCAATGCCCATCGAGGTGTTCCGCCGCTTTCAGGAGCAGACGGGTATCAAGATTCTCGAGGGCTATGGGCTCACCGAAGCGACGTGTGTGAGCAGCGTCAACCCGCCGCTGGGCGAGCGCCGTCTTGGCTCCATCGGTTTGCGCGTACCCACGCAGCAGATGAAGGCCGTTGTGTTGGGCGAGGGCGGCGAGTACCTGCGGGATTGCGTTGCAGATGAAGTCGGCGTGCTCTTGGTGTCAGGGCCGAATGTCTTTGCGGGCTACCGCCAGGCAAGGCAGAACGAAGGGCTCTGGGTCGACACGGGGGACGGCCAGCGCTGGCTCAACACCGGTGATCTGGCTCGGCAGGACGAACAAGGCTACTTCTGGCTCACAGGCCGCAAGAAGGAGCTGATCATCCGGGGCGGCCACAACATCGATCCGCTGACCATCGAAGCGCCGCTGCATCGTCACCCTGCGGTGCAGATTGCCGCCGCCGTCGGGCGTCCGGATGGTCATGCAGGCGAGCTGCCGGTTGCGTACGTGCAGTTGCGTGCCGGTGCCTCTGTCACCGAAACCGATTTGCTGGCTTTCCTGAAGGTCGAGATTGCCGAACGTGCAGCGCTACCCCGGCAGGTCAACATCATTGAAACGATGCCCCTGACTGCGGTGGGCAAGATCTTCAAGCCCGCACTGAAGCACCGTGAAACGCGTGAAGCCCTGTCTGCGGCACTCAGCGATGCGGGCATCGCGTTTGACGCTCTGGATGTTACCGAGGACAAATCGAGGGGCCTCGTTGCGTCGGTCAAGCTTGACGCATCGGCATCGATTGCCGCCGCGCGTGAAGTGCTTGGCCGTTTCCCATTTCCCTTTTCCGTCAATTGAAGTGCGGGTGAGCCGAGCGTTTTGACGCACCCGATCGAAGGAGGAATCCCTCGCTTGCTCACCACCGTGTGAGCGGGCGAAGTGCCCCGCGCCGCATGGCGGCGCATTCCTGCAGTTGCAGTTCTTACATTAGAAAAATCGGAGACAACATGAAGACCACACGCGCGGCAATGCTCTTGTCGGTCGCGGCGACCTCGCTCGCCCATGCGCAGTCAGCTGGGCAGTGGGTGGTCAACGCGGGCTGGGTGCATCTCGCCCCTCAAGATTCCAGCCAACCGCTGACGGTGAACGCACTTGGGCAATCCACCGTGGTGCCCGGCAGCGGGTCGACGCTGGCCAACGCCAATACCTTTGCGCTCACCACGCGGTATTTCGTCACTGACCATGTGGCGCTCGAAACCGTGCTCGGCATTCCCCCCAAGCTGCATCTGAACGGGACCGGTACGCTGGCCTCCGTCGGCGAGATGGGCACAGCGCGGGCATGGAGTCCCGCTGCGCAAGTGCAGTACCACTTTGGCGAGCCGACCGCGCGTGTCAGGCCGTATCTCGGCGCCGGGCTTGCCTATGTCTGGTATCGCGATATTGAGTTGAGCCGACCGTTGGCAACCGGGCAGATTCTCGCCTCGCCAACGACGGGCTCCATGTTGGTCGGTCCGACGACGGCATCGCTGAGCAAGTCATTGGCGCCGATCGTCAATGCTGGCCTGACATACAACATCGACGCGCATTGGTCGATTGGCGCGTCGGTGTCGTATATGTGGCTGTCCACCACGGCGACGCTGACGACGCAGGCGCCGGTTGGCACGGTGACAACGACATCGAAGGTGCGGATCAACCCGTTGGCGAGCTTTTTGTCCGTGGGCTATCAGTTTTAGCGCCGCTAACAAAACTGTCTTGGCCAAGCGTGCCGACGCAGACCGTACTGGAGTACCGAATGTTCGTCACTGCGGGAGGTGCAACGACGCCAGGGCGGTCTTGTTAGCGGCTCTCCATTCCAGATCGAGCTTTGGCCTAGTGTGAAGCTCGGCCGCCGACTCAAGTCGTGAAGGCATACATCGACCGCTATCGCGATGCGTACGGGGTCGAGCCCATGTGATCTGCAAGGTTTTCGCAGATTGCCCCGTCTTGCTATCGGCGCCATGCTGCGCGGTTTTGTAACCCGGCGCTGCGCCGCAGCGTGCGCAGGTAATGTGACCCAAAAGCCATATTTCCGGGCTAATTAAGTCTGATGCGGCATTTCTCCGTGTTTCCCCTTGTTTACAGGGGGGCTTAAGGTGCTTATTGTTCCGGACATGGTATCGATTCCACAAAAACGCATAACGATTCGGGACATTGCCGCCTTGGCGGGGGTGTCAACATCGACTGTGTCGCGCGTGCTCAACAACTCCGGCTATGTGAAGGTCGAGGTGCGGGAGCGAATCGAAGCGGTCATTTCGGAAACCCATTACACGCCGTCCGAATTGGCAAAGCAGTTGAAGTCGCATCGGTCGGGGCTTATCGGGGTCATCATCCCGAAGATCAACTCCTATACGACAAGCGAGATCGTGGCGGGCATTTCATCGACGCTGGAGCCGCTGGGTTACCAGATGCTGCTGGCGAACACCGCGAATTCGGTTGACGAAGAGGAGGCCGCCTACGATTTGTTTCGCAGGCAGCGGGTCGCGGGCGTGTTGCACTCGGCAACGACCGTGAACGACAACCTCATTCGTGCGATCCGGGAGGCGGGTCTACCGGTGGTCATGATCGGTCAGGATGCCAGCCATCTGGGTGTGACGAGCGTGATCCAGAACGAGCGCGCCGCAGCGCGCCAATTGACCGAGCATCTGCTCAGCCGCGGACACTCACGGATCGGCTTGGTGACGGTCAGCGAAGAGGATATCCAGGTCGGCGGAGAAAGAACGGCTGGCTACGTTGAAGCGTTGCAGGCACGTGGTTTGGCGGTCGATCCGGAGCTGATGGTGCGCGCGAGTTTCCGGACTGGCGCGGGCGAGGAGGCCGCCGAACGGCTGCTAAGGGCCAAGGGCAGCGCACGGTGTACGGCGATCCTGGCGGTGACCGATCGCTTGGCGGTTGGCGTGATGGCGTGCCTGCATGACCACGGCATTCGCGTGCCCGACGAAATGGCGGTGGCCGGCATGGGAGACAGCGACATGGCCTGGATGGTGCGGCCGGCATTGTCGACCGTGCACTATGACTACGCCGGGACAGGAGCGGAGGCCGCTCGCCTGATGTTGGGCATTCGGGAGTCTAAGGATGGCGCCACCTCGCGCACAGTGATGCCCTATCGGCTGGCGCTGCGTCGCAGTACATGACACTTAGTACGGACATGGGCGTCGCATCGGATTGATGTAGCAAGTGAAGCATAGGCAATCGCAATAGATTGCAATGTGGTATCGATACCATGTGGCATCGATACCACCCCCAAAAGGACAGAGGAGAACATGACGGAAAGTGACACCGCACAAGCGCTGCTGCCCCTCGTTGGCGGCCCTAAAAACATCGCTCGGCTGGCGCATTGCGCGACCCGCCTGCGGCTTGTCGTACACGACGAGTCGAAGGTCGATCATGCTGCGATTGGCGCGCTCGATCTCGTCAAGGGGTCGTTCAGTGGCGCGGGGCAGGTGCAGATCATCATCGGCCCCGGGATCGTCAACCACGTCCATGACGCGATGCAGGCGCAGCTCGGCGATTCGGCCACCGGCTCGCTGGACGAAGTGAAGGAAGAAGCGGTCTCGCGGCAGAACGCGGCACAGAGGCTGGCGCGCACGCTGTCGAACATCTTCGTGCCGATCATTCCCGTGATCGTGGCATCCGGCCTGCTGATGGGGCTACTGGGCATGCTCAAGAGCCTGGGCTGGACGAGCGGCAATAGCGCCGTGTTCCAGATCCTGGATGTGTTCTCCAGCACCGCGTTCGTGTTTCTGCCGATCCTGATTGCGTTTTCGGCGGCCCGCGACTTCAAGGTCTCGCCATTTCTGGCAGCAGCGCTGGCCGGAATCATGATCCACCCTGCGTTGCAAAACGCATGGACGCTCGGCGGCGGCGTCCACGAATACTGGAACCTGTTCGGCCTGCAGGTCGCGAAGGTCGGTTATCAGGGCACCGTGTTGCCGATTCTGCTCGCCGTTTGGATGTTGTCTTGGATCGAGCGCGGCGTGAAGCGCTTCATGCCGAATGCGATCGATCTGATCTTCACCCCGTTCTTGACGCTGCTGATCTCGGGCACGATCGCGCTGACCGTGGTGGGCCCCATCGGGCGCGCGCTCGGCGATGGGTTGTCGTTCGGCCTGCAAGCGATTTACCACACGGGTGGCGCGCTGGCCGGCATGGTGTTCGGCGGCCTCTATTCGTTGATCGTCGTCACGGGCATCCATCACAGCTTCCACGCCATTGAAGCGGGGCTGCTCGCCAATCCCGCTATCGGCGTCAATTTTCTGCTGCCGATCTGGTCGATGGCCAACATTGCGCAGGGCGGCTCGGCGCTGGCCGTGTTCTTCATATCCCGTGACGAGAAGACCCGGCAGATTGCGCTGCCGGCGGCATTGTCCTGCCTGATGGGCATTACCGAAGCGGCGTTGTTCGGTGTGAACCTGCGGTTCTTCTGGCCGTTCGTATCTGCGGCGGTCGGCGGTGCCGTGGCGGGCGGCTGGGTGGTGGCCACGCATGTCGGCATGACGGGCATCGGCCTGACAGGTTTGCCGGGGCTGGCCATCGTGCGGCCTGACAGCCTGCTCAACTATCTGATTGGCGGTGTGATTGCGTTCTCGGTCGCGTTTGCCGGCACCTGGTTGCGCTATCTGAAGGTCAAGACGCCGTATGGGGAGGCCGCGGGTGCCTGACCTGAGCGCGCTGGACGTGATTGTCGATTCGTGGCGGCAGACGTTTCATCTGTGCCCCCCACATGGCCTGATCAACGACCCCAATGGGTTGATCTTCTGGCAGGGGGCCTACCACGTCTTCTACCAGTGGAACCCGAGCGGTTGCGATCACCAGAACAAGCATTGGGCGCATGTGCGCAGCACGGACCTGCTGCACTGGGAGTGGCTTCCCTTCGCCCTGGCGCCCGATCGGCCCTACGACGCGCAGGGCTGCTATTCGGGCTGTGCGATGGACGTCGATGGCCAACTGTTTCTGATGTACACGGGCAACGTGCGTGATGCGGTGGGTGGCCGTTCGAGTTACCAGTGCCTTGCACGTTCGCGCGATGGTGTGCGTTTCGAGAAGCTTGGCCCGGTCATTGATGGCGCGCCTGAGGGCTACACCGGTCATTTCCGTGATCCGAAGGTCTGGCGGGAAGGCCAAGCGTGGTACGCCGTCATTGGGGCGCAGCGCGACGATCTGGCTGGAACGGTGGTGCTTGCGAAAAGCGCGGACCTGGTTGCGTGGCAACTGATTGGCGAGTTGATCGAGCCGGCACCGTTTTCCTACATGGTCGAATGTCCCGACCTGTTCAGGCTGGATGAGCGCGCGGTGCTGATCTGCTGCCAGCAAACGGCGGAGGTCTGTGCCGATGGCATCCGCCGCGCAGACACCGCCGGCTATCTGGTGGGCGAGGTTGACTTGGCTGCCGCTCGCCTCGCGCATACGGGCTTCCGTCCGCTCGACCGTGGCTTCGACTTCTACGCGCCACAGACGCTGCTCGACGCTAGCGGCCGCCGGCTGCTGATTGGTTGGATGGGACTACCGACGCAGCCCGAGACCCCCACCGTTGCATCCGGCTGGACGCATTGTTTGACGATGCCGCGCGAGTTGACCCTGAAAGACGGACGTCTGCTGCAACGGCCATTGCGCGAACTCGCGCGCTTGCGCGGCGAGGTGATCCGGATGCCCGATACCGCGCTGCAAGCGGGGGCAACCGTTTCATTGCCGCAGGTGCCCGGCGGGGTGTGGGAGCTGGACGTCTTGATCGATGCGCCCGCTGGTGCCGATTGCGCCGATTGCGCCGATTGGGTGCTGCACCTGTTCGACAGTAGCGAGCAGTCGCTGCGCCTGGTCTGTGAAGGCAGCCACGGCCGGCTTGCGCTGATCCGCAACTGTCCGGCAGCCGGGCAGTTCGATGAGCGCAAGGATTGCGAAATCGACACCGCCGTCACGCGCGTGCAGGTGTTCGTCGACCGCAGCTCGGTCGAGATTTTTGTCAATGACGGCGCCGAGGTCTTCACCACCCGCTGCTACCCCGCATCCGAGCCAATGCCGCCGCGCTGGGTCACCACGCACCCGCTGAGGCTCCGCGATCTCTGTCTATGGCCATTACAACCGCAGCCCAGGTAGCTGCGGCATTTCCCAACAACTCGAGAACTTCGAGCACAACAAAAAAAAAGCAGTAGAGGAGACATGCAATTGAAGGTCAAACTGAAGCCCCTGGTGGCCGCAGCCTTGTTCTGTACGGGCGTGCAAGCCATGGCCATGGATCTTGGCGACGGCTGGGAAGTGGTCGGCTATATCCGTGCCGGCGTGGTGTCCGAACACCAGACAGACAAGGGCGGCGTCAACAAATACGCGCTGGGCAACGGTGCAGAACTGTTCCGTCTGGGCAACGAGGGCGACACCTACGCCGAGCTTGGGCTCAAAAAAACATTCCGTCTTGATAGTGGCGTGAGCTGGACCGCCGCCTATACCGGCACCTACTGGAACGGTCTGGCCAACCTGCGGGGCTTGGGTAGCGATGGCTCCTATGCTGCCAAGGAAGCCTATGTCACCACCACCGGCTACGCGTTCTTGCCATCCACCGTGTTTTGGGCGGGCAAGCGCTATGTCGAGCGCGAAGACGTGCATATCGTCGACCACTTCTTCTACAGCGTCGGCGGACCGACGATTGACCTTGGTGCCGGTGCGAACAATATCCCGGTCGCAGAATCCGCCAAGCTGGGGATCGCGGTACTCCGCAGCCAGCAGCGCTTCAACCCCACCGACGGCAGGAAGGACGCGACCCGCGCCAACGTCGATTTGTACGACATTCCCGTCACCGAAGGCGGCAAGCTGCGCGTGATCGGCTCGATGGTGTTCGGGGATTTCAAGGGGGGTGACGGTGGCAAGGCCCTGACACTCAAATACGACCAGGCCAATTTCCTGCTGCCGAACGTCACCAACTCAGTTTGGTTGCAGACCAGCACCGGCTATTCTTCGCTCGAAACCGGGTTTGGCCCGCTGAACAGCCCAACCGGCACGCGCAGTGTGCGCCTGATCGATTCGGTGAGTTGGCAGGCTGGCCGCTTTGGCGGTCAGGCGCTGGCGGTCTACCAGCGCGGTAAGGATGAGCAGGGCGCCGGCAGTAGCACCGGCAACTCGTTCGGTGGTCGTCTCTCATACGGTCTGACCCACAACGTTAAGCTGCTGACCGAATGCGGTTGGACGCGCTTGCGCGCCAACGGCGGCCCGCTGCAGCGGCTCGACAAGTACACCGCGGCCATTGCCTTCAGCAAGGGGCCGGAACTCATGACACGCCCCGAACTGCGCCTGTACGCCACGCACGTGGCGTGGAACCAGGCGGCGCTCGACGCCCAGGGCGCAGGATGGGGTGCGTGGTCGGCCGGTCGCCACTCCACCAATATGGTCGGCGCCCAGCTTGAGAGCTGGTGGTGATGCCGAGCGGCCTTGGCCACCTTGAATTCACATCCCGTCATTTCCAATCCAATCCCCCGGTTCTCGTGCCGGTTTTCAGGAGCCACCCACATGTTGGCCAAGCAATCCCCAGTGAACGTGCTGGCCCCGTTATCGGGGCGCATTGTCCCTATCGAAGATGTGCCGGATCCGGCGTTCGCCCAGAAGATGGTGGGCGATGGCCTGTCGATCGATCCGGCAACCAATCTCGTACTGGCGCCGATCGACGGCCTGGTGATCGACTTGCACGCTTCGCGGCACGCGGTCGTGATCGAGGCACCATCGGGCGTTCGAATCATGGTGCACGTCGGAATCGACACCGTCATGCTCGATGGCAAGGGTTTCGATGCGCTGGTCAAGAAGGGCGATGCGGTGCGTGCCGGGCAGCCGCTGCTGCGCTTTGATCGCGAGTACGTGGCCGCGAATGCGGCCAGCGTGTTGACAGAGATCGTGGTCGTCAATGGCGAATGCCTCGCGCAGATGGACAAGGCTTCGGGCACCGTCGAAGCGGGCAAGAGCGTGCTGCTCACGCTGCATCTTGCTGGGCAGACCGCGCACGGTGTTGCGCTGTCCATGGAGCCCGACGGTGAGTGGCTGCATTCGCCGTTCATCGAACTGCCGAACCCGGCGGGCCTGCATGCGCGGCCTGCCGCGATGCTGGCCAAGGCGGCGCGCCAGTTTGCCGCGCGCATCGGTCTGTCGTGCGGTGCCCTCGACGCGGATGCAAAATCGGCGGTCGACATCATGGCATTGGCGACGCGCCAGGGCGATCGCGTGCGCTTGCGCGGATGCGGTGCCGATGCCGCGCAGGCGCTGGAGCAACTGGAGCGCCTGCTGCGTGACGGATGTGGTGAACGTGTCGACCTTGCCCATGTGGCCGGGCTCGCCAATGCCATGCCGCCGGCTGCCGCCACGGCAAATGGCGTGGCAAGCGACACGGCGCTGCGCGGCGCGTTCGCTGGCGTTTGCGCGTCGCCAGGGCTTGCGATCGGTCAGATCGTGCAATGGCAGAGTGTCGAATTCGAATTCGAGGAATTTGGCGGGGCCTACGACGAAGAGCGCGGCCGTCTGTCCAACGCGCTGCGGATCGCGGGCGAGCAGATCCTGTCGTTGTCGGTTGCCGGCGGCGAAGGTGGTTGCCAGGCCGATATCATGGAAGCGCATCTGGCGCTACTCGAAGATCCGGCATTGACTGAGGCAGCGGATGCGAGCCTGCGCACCGGTACCAGTGCACCGACCGCGTGGCACCGCGCCTGTCAGTCAGTGGCGCAGCGCTTGGCGCAGCATCCCAGCCCGCAACTTCGCGAACGTTCCGCCGACGTGCGCGATATCGGCACACGTGTGCTGTCTCTGCTGACGGGGGTGGGGCGCGCAACGCCGGTATTGGCCGATCGATCCATCGTCCTGGCCGACGATCTGACGCCGTCGGACACGGTGTCGCTCGATCGCAGCAAGGTCGCCGGCTTGTGCACGGTGTCGGGCGGACCAACCAGCCACGTGGCCATCATCGCCAGGTCGATGGGGATTCCCGCGATCTGCGGCATGGATCCCGCCGCGCTGTCTCTTGGCGATGGTACGCCTGCAGTACTCGACGGCTCGGCAGGCCTGCTGCGTATCGACCCGGATGCCGAACTGCTGGCCGACGTGACACGCCGCATGGAGGCCACGGCCGCCCTGCGGCAGGCAAATGCGCAGGTCGCGCATCGGCTTGGCTGCACGCGTGACGGGCATCGCGTGGAGGTGGTCGCCAACGTGCGGGACGCGGCCGACGCGCAAGAGGCCATCGCCTCAGGGGCCGAAGGCGTTGGGCTGCTGCGTTCGGAGTTTCTTTTCGAGGATCGCGTGGATGCACCCAGCGAGGATGAGCAGGCGGCTGCGTATCAGGCCGTGGCCACCGAGTTGGGAGCTGCCCGAAAGCTGATCGTGCGCACACTCGACGTCGGTGGCGACAAGCCGCTGCGCTACCTGCCGCTACCCAAGGAGGACAACCCGTTCCTCGGCCTGCGCGGCATTCGCGTCAGCCTCGCCTATCCGGAGCTGTTCCGCACGCAATTGCACGCGATGCTGCGCGCCGCGCCGCACGGTGACCTGCACATCATGTTCCCGATGGTCAGCAGCCTGGACGAGGTGCTGGCGGCCAAGCGCATGGTGCGCGAAGCGCAGGAGCGCTATGCGCATCCGGTCAAGATCGGCCTGATGATCGAGGTGCCCGCCGCCGTCGCGATGGCCGAAGCGCTTGCCAAGGAGGTCGACTTCTTCTCGATCGGCACCAATGATCTCGCGCAATACACACTGGCGATCGATCGCGGTCACGCCAAGCTGGCCGCGCAAGTCGATGCGCTGCATCCAGCCGTGCTCAAGATGATCGAAATGACGGTGGCCGGCGCGCATGCGCACGGCAAATGGGTGGGGGTGTGTGGTGCGATGGCCTCCGATCCGGCTGCGACGGCGATTCTGGTGGGGCTTGGCATCGATGAGTTGTCCGTGAGTGTGCCGGCCATCGCTGCGATCAAGGCCGAACTGGCCTCGCTCGATTTCGAAGCCTGCCGGATGCTAGCGCAGCGCGTGATCAAGCTTGGCAGCGCCGCGCAGGTGCGCCAGGCGATTGCCGCCGGCCAATAACCCTCGATCTCGTCACCCTCACGCATCCCGACAATCATGACGACGCACGTACCCTCAAGCCCGGCCGACCAGCCACTCGACATGGTGATCTTCGGCGGGGCAGGCGATTTGTCCGTACGCAAGCTGCTGCCCGCGCTTTACATGGCGCATCTGCATGGCAGCCTGCCCCGGCAAACGCGCATCATCGCCGTGGGTCGCAATGCGTGGTCGCGTGAGCAATATCTGGCCTTCGTGGAAGAGCTCTCGCGGCCATTTGTCGACGCGCATGCGCTCGATGCCGGCGCCTGGGAGCGGTTTCTCGCGCTGTTGGACTACGCCTGCGTCGATTTTGGTGCGCCAGATGACTACGCTCATCTGGCCGAAAAAACCTGTGGCGACGCGCTGCGCGTGTTCTATCTCGCGACCTCACCGAATCTGTTCAGCGTCATTTGCTACAACCTGGCGGCATGCGGGCTGGTCGACAGCCACGCGCGTGTCGTGCTGGAGAAGCCGCTGGGCCACGATCTTGCTTCTGCCAAGGCGATCAACGCCTCGGTCGGACGCCACTTTCCGGAAGCGCGGATTTACCGGATCGACCACTATCTCGGTAAGGAAACGGTGCAGAACCTGATGGTGCTGCGCTTGCGCAATGCGATTTTCGGGACGTTGTGGCAAGCGCCGTACATCAAGAGCGTGCAGATCACGGTTGCGGAATCGGTTGGGGTCGGTAGCCGCGCGGGCTTTTATGACCATACCGGTGCGATGCGCGACATGATTCAGAATCATTTGCTGCAACTGCTGTGCATCGTGGCCATGGAGCCGCCGGTGTCGCTGGATCCCGATGCGGTGCGCGATGAAAAGCTGAAGGTGTTGCGCTCGTTGCGTCCGATGTCCAGGGAGATGATCGCCCGCGACACGGTTCGAGGCCAATACGCAGCCGGCGCGGTGGACGGAGAGCCGGTCAGGGGATATCTGGATGAACCCGATGTGCCCAACGGCAGCGGTACCGAAACCTTTGTGGCGCTACGCGCGCAGATCAACAACTGGCGCTGGGCGAACGTGCCGTTCTTTCTGCGCACGGGCAAGCGTATGCACCGGCGGCGCTCGGAGATCGTCATCGAGTTTGCGGACATGCCGTTCTCGATTATTCCAAATGGGCCGCACAACTGCGCCAACCGACTCGTGATCCAGCTTCAGCCGGAAGAGTCGATTCAGTTGCAGATGCTGGCGAAGGAGCCCGGCAGCGGACTGCGCGTGCTGCCAGTGAGCCTGAATCTCGATTTGCAGCAGGCGATTGCAGGGCGCCGAGCCGAGGCTTACGAGCGTCTGCTGGTCGATGTGATTCGTGGACGCTTGACGCATTTCATGCGCTGTGACGAACTCGAAGCCGCCTGGACGTGGGTCGAGCCGATCCTCGACGGATGGAAGGCGCTGGGTGACAAGCCGCGCAGCTACACCGCAGGGACCTATGGTCCGGCAGCATCTTCGGCGCTCATGGCGCGCGAAGGCATGCTGTGGGCCGAAGAGGCTTGAGTTTGCAGCGCACAGGCTGCCATTGATCGACTACCTGATGATGACCTGTTTAACCCAGACACCCGCGTGGCGCGCACTGATTGCCCATCGCGATGCGATGACCGATGTATCGATCCGCGATCTGTTCGCGCGCGATGCCGGGCGCGCGGCGCGGTTCTCGTTGGAAGCGGCGGGACTCTTCGTCGATTTCTCGAAGCATCCCATCACCGAAGAAACACGCGATCGACTCGTGGCGCTTGCGCAGGCCACGGAGGTCGAAGTGCGGCGGGATGCGATGTTCGCGGGCGAGCGGATCAACCGCACTGAGAACCGCCCCGTGCTGCACGTCGCGCTGCGTGATCGATCAGGCAAGCCGCGCTGGGTCGATGGTACGGACGTGACAACACAAGTTGCGGCGGTGCTCGACAAGATGCGCCGCTTCAGCAATGCCGTTCGTGAAGGGGCATGGCGCGGCCATACGGGCTTGCCGATCACCGACATTGTCAATATCGGCATCGGCGGGTCCGACCTGGGGCCGAACATGGTTTGCGAAGCGCTCAAGCCGTACGCGCATGAACGGCTGTCGATGCACTTCGTATCGAATGTCGACGGCGCAGACATTGCCGAGGTGCTCAATCGGGTTGAGCCAGAAACGACGCTGTTCGTGGTCTCATCCAAGACGTTCACGACGCGCGAAACACTCGTCAATGCCCGTACCGCGCGCGCATGGCTGCTGGCAAGCGGTGCGGCGGAATCGGCGGTCGAGAAGCATTTCGTTGCGGTTTCCACCCATGCGGATGCAGTGGCCGCATTTGGCATCGACCCGGCGAACATGTTCGAATTTTGGGACTGGGTCGGTGGACGCTATTCGCTATGGTCGGCGATCGGGTTGCCGATTGCGCTCATGGCCGGCATGGACGCGTTCGAGGCATTGCTCGGCGGCGCCTACGCGATGGACCGACACTTTGCCGAGGCGCCGCTGGCGTGCAACCTGCCCGTGTTGCTCGCGCTGATCGGTATCTGGCATCAGAATTTTCGCGGTACGACGAGCCAATTGATCGCGCCGTATGACAATCGGCTCCATCGTTTGCCCGCGTATCTGCAGCAACTCGACATGGAGAGCAATGGCAAGCCGGTCACGCTTGACGGCCAGCGCGTCGGCTATGCGACCGGTCCAGTGATCTGGGGTGAGCCAGGCACCAACGGTCAACACGCGTTCTTCCAGTTGCTGCATCAAGGCACGGCTACGATCCCGGCGGACATGATTGTCTGCATGCGGCCGCATCACAGGCATGCTGAGCATCACGACATTCTCGTCGCCAATTGTTTCGCGCAATCTGAAGCCTTGATGAACGGCTGGTGCAATGCCGATGCGCCGCACCGCAATTTCGACGGTAACCGCCCAACCACCACGATTTGTCTGGACACGCTCGACCCGGCATCGCTTGGCGCGCTGATTGCACTCTACGAGCACAAGGTGTTCGTGCAGGGCGTGGTGTGGGGCATCAACTCCTTTGACCAGTGGGGTGTCGAGTTCGGAAAGCGGCTTGCCGTCGTCATCGAAGCGCAGCTTGCCGCGCCTGATGCCGAGCAGTCGCACGACGGTTCCACCAACCAATTGATTGACCGATACAAGGCGCGGCGCCGTCGCCTGACACATGTGAGCACGCGATAAGACGATGAACCTCCCCCGACTGGTCGTATTCGGTGAAGCGCTGACGGACTTCATTCGCGAGGACGCAGGCCACTGGCGCAGCGTTGCAGGCGGCTCATGCTGGAACGTCGCGCGTGTCGCCGCCCGACTCGGCGTGCCAACCGGTTTTGCCGGCACGGTGAGCCGTGACATGCTGGGTGACGAGTTGATGGCCCAGAGTGCCGAGGCCGGGCTCGACATGCGCTTCATGTGTCAAGTCGACCGCGCGCCGTTGCTGGCGATGGTCGTGTCGAAACAGCCGCCGCAGTATTTTTTTATTGGCGAGAACAGTGCCGATCTCGCGTTCGATCCGGCCAGCTTGCCAGACGGCTGGCTGGATGCCGTGGAGATTGTTCATGTGGGTTCGCTCGGGATGGTGCGCGAACCGCTGGCTTCGCGCCTGATCGAGGTCGCGCAGGCCGTGCGCGATGCAGGCAAACGCATTTCGTTCGATCCGAACTTTCGTGCGCCAATGGCCGATGCGTCATACCGTGCGACGCTACGCAAAATGACGGCCCTAGCCAACTACATCAAGGTGTCTGACGAAGACCTGCGCGGTTTATTTCCCGAGCTCGATGAGGCCGCAGCACTCGCGCAGTTGCGCGCGTGGGCGCCCACGGCTGCCGTGCTGGTGACGCGCGGCGCCTTCGGCATGCGACTGCTGCACGGTGATGACGTGTTCGAGCAGCCGGCGTTTCCGGCCGCGGTGGTGGATACCGTCGGCTGTGGCGACGCGAGCGTCGGCGGCTGGATGGCAAGCTTGCTTGCCCGTCCTGACGCGTCAGCGATCGAGCATTTGCGCCATGCAGCGGCGTGCGCTGCGGTTGTCTGCGCGCATCGCGGGGCGTATGCGCCGACGATGGCGGAAGTCTCGACGCTCGTCGAGCGTCGATAGCGCAGCGCGAGAGGCCCAGTAATCTGCCACCTTTCGGTGGGCGGACGCGCAGCTTGCGCACCAGTGCAGGCCCTCGATTCCCTGGGCGATACGAGCGATGTATCGAGTGAGGCGCAATGCTGTCAGCTACGTCCTTTGCTGTGGATCGTCGATTCTCGGGCACTAACAAAAAACGCCCGGCGAGATCAGCGCCGGGCGTTCGCCCATCAGGATGCTCAGGACAGGCTCAAGGTGCCCGCGGACTACCTTCCCTCGCTGTCGGAGCCACAACGGCGTTCGCGTTCAGGAAGCCCCAAACGAAGTCGACCTGCATCACGTCGAGCGTGCCGCCATTGTTGTCATTGTGGAACCATGCCGGATTCGGGATGCCGTGATAGCTCAACGCATAGCCGTAATCGGACTGATCCTTGTTGAATACGCTCAACCGGAAGAAGTTTGCTTTGTCGCGTTCCACATGGATGCCGGCTCGGGCATGGCACGTCATGCAGCTTGAATTGTTCATGAAGCCGGCCTCGGTGATGGAATTGCCCAGCACGGTCTTGCGGCCCATGGAGTTCGTGAACTCGACCTGGGAACCCTTCAGCCGGTAACTGCGCCAGCCCAGGTCGGAGATCGATGCTTGCTCGCTGTTCGTGCTCATGGCGGTGCCGATGCCAAGGTTCTTAAAGATTTGGTCGAGCCCGGGATTGATCGCTTCCATCGGATACAGCTTGTCGTGATCGAACACGGTCGATGGTGACATCACGAGGCCGTCTGACTTGACGTGCGGCGCGATGTAGTTGCGGGCCACGCCACTGGGCAGCGGGTCGGTGGACTTGTAGCCGTAGGCGTCGTTGCAACCGATGAAGTCGCATCGACCGGGCATGGCAACGTGCTCGAACGTCGTCCAGACCCAGTTGGGGACGTCCTTGGACGAAGCGTGGAACGCCATCAAGTAGTGCACACCGGTCAGCTTGCAGCTCACGGACGTGGCGCCCTCGTTGTACTGGACCACCGTGGACATTTTCTGGGTGATGAAAGGCTTCTCGCGCGTGTTGGCGATGCCAAGCTTCTTGGCGAAGCCCTCGTACAACCAGTTGCTCTTGATCATGATGGCATCTGGCGGGAAGTCGATTTTGCCCAGCTTCGCAGGTTGGCCTTGGCTTGCGGAACGACTGTCCAACGCATATGGCGCGTTCTTCCGCTGGTTCTCATCGTTCGCCGCAAACACGGCGGCCACCCCGTTGCTGTTGTAGAGATTGTTTTCGAACAGGTAGTTGTGGAAAGCACGGTTGCGGATGGTGATTTCCGAATTGGTTTGGCGAATCACCCGGCCGATGCTTTCGTAGCTCTTGGGCACCAGCTTGTCCACCACCGTGTCTGAGCACTGCGGCATTTCGGGCGCCTGGGCGCTCAGCGCCCGTATCGCGTTGAACTCCGCCGTGGTCTTGTCCAGATCGATCGGCGTGGCAATTTCCTGCAGGTGCTGCGTGATGGCAGGGCGGCCGATCCGGAGCGCGGGTGCGCCTGACTTCAGCAACATCGCACCGTGCTCGCGGGTATCGCCGGGGAAGATGGGGCAGTGTTGCGGGTCGTTCTTGGAGGAGTGGGGGTCGCAGCAGTTGGGGCCGGTGGTGGCCGTGCAGAGTGGCCATGGTTGTTGGGGCCAATTCTGGTCTTCATCGGCCCAATCGCTCCAGAAGCGGTCACGCACCGCCGTGGCGAACAGCCGCCAAGAGGTCATGTCCGGACAGGTCATGGCGGGATTGCTGATGCGCTCATCGACTGACCACTTGCCGTTCTTGTCGACGGTCATCTTGCAGTGCTCGTTGTCACGCACGTCCGCCACGTAGTACATCGAGTAATCGATTCCGTTTGGCTTTTTCGTCTGCGCGGGCGCGGTGGACGCAAGCACGAGCGCGAAGGCGGCCAATACCACCGCCAGTGCCAGCCGAAACCAAATCAGTGTGCCGTGACGGCGGACACGAACCTTCGTATCGAGGTACCTCTCACGGACCGCCTGGGTGGTCGCAATGGGCGTGCTCATCCTGATTTCTCCCGTTGTTGTCTTTGTTTGAATGGATATGCCTGCTTCATAGGCTCGCCGCCAATATCGTCCGCGTTACTACGCTGACGACCAGGCGCGACCGCTTTACCCTGGAACCTCGCAAGCCTGTTGTAGCGATGCCTATCATGCAGCCAGACCCTAATCAGAAGGTTTGGTCGGTCATGCTCATCCTGCCAATGAAATTTTTCTTTATCTGATATACCGGCAAGGCATGAATCTGGAAGGGAGTCGGCGTGACATGGCGTCCCTGCTAGATATTTTGTATTACGCTTTTTTTTTATATTTGGTTTAATTGCCCGCGTCGATAACTTCAGATTCGACATGGCTGCATGGAATCAATCGAATGCCAGCCTATGGGCCTCACTCTCATTGAGTATTTGGCGATTTGTATAAGCGGATCAAATGCGCCGGAATTTATCGAGGCAGCGCCTTTATGAAGCCTTGACCGGCGGACTCACTCATGGTGGTCACGTAAGGCTTGGAAGACACGGGATCATCAGGGAAGGGAGCGGGTTCGCCCGCTCCCTCATGTCTCGCTGCCGCTCCGATCAGTGATGCGCGTGGGCCAGGCCGCCAGCACCATCACTCAGGCCGATTGCCACGTTCTGCATCATGCCCTGGTCCTCGTGGTCGAGGATGTGGCAGTGCAGTACAAACTCCCCGATGTAGCGCTCATAGCGCGTGCGCACGATCAGGCGGTAGTACTTCTTCTGCGGCGGGTTGGTGAGCTTGTCCTCGGGTGTCAGATCGGTCTTGACCCACAGCGTATCCTTCCATACGCCCTTGAGCCCGGCGAACTGGTTGTCGCCATCCGCCTCGACATAACCCGGCACGCTGACGTCGTTGCCTTTCGGGTCCAGCACGGCAACGATCTGGAACGGATTGACGTGGATGTGGAAAGGGTGGCTGACACTGTAAGACCGCAGCTCCCATTGCTGGGCCTTGCCCAGGATCAGGGGCCGGTCGACGCGGGCGGGGGCGTAGGGCGATGCGCCCTTCGGTACCCATTGGCCGGTGGAGCCTTGCACAACCTCGAAGCTGTTGCCCACGGTGAATTTGAACGCGGCGGGCTGCGGATCGATACCGGTACCCAGGTAGAACACCATCTCCTGCTGCGGGGTGTTTCCGATCTCCTGGTCCGTGATGGTCGGATGCGGCACGAAGCGGGTCAGGCGGACGGCCCGCTTTCCGGCGCTGTCCTTGGCCGTCAGGTCATGGATGATGTCTTCGCGCACGTCGGCCGGCATGTGGCGGCGTGCCGAATCGACCAACTGGTGGACCAGCGTGCCGGTCGGGTCGTGCGTGGGTGCCCCGCCACGCACGGTCACCACGCCCAGCATGCCGCGCGGCGTCGCCGATCGGCTGACGGTGGCGGCGCCGGATTTTGCCACCTCGGTGACGCAGTAGTTGCCAGCTTCCGGGAAGACCACCAGCAGGTCATAGCGGTAGCCCGGCTGCAGCGTCACGGTATCGCTGGTCAGCGTGTTGCCCATGGTCAGGCCATCGGCGGCCACGACCTGGTAGGGCACGACAGGCCCCGTGCAGACGCTGTCCAGAAATTGCGCCATGCCAGCTTTTGTCGGACGCGCGTTGGACGTCGCGGTGCTTGCCATCTTGCGGAATTGCACCGTGATGGTTTCGCGGATGCCGGCATGGATGAGGCGCCAGCGCTCCACCTGGCCCGCACGCGCATCGGCGAAGGTCGGCATGACCTTGCCGTTGATGCTCGTCCAGCGGCCCGATTCGCCCCAGGTGTCGGGGCCCATGTCGTCATAAGACTCGATGATGCCGGTCTGGTTGGGCTTGCAGTCCCACGTTTGCTGCGTGCCGTCGAGGCAGTAGTACTGGATCTGCTGAAGCAGTAGCGTGCGATCCTTGAACGGCTGGCCGTTCCCATCCACGAGCAGGGTGTCCAGGTCGCCATTGACTCTGGGCGTGGGCTTACGGTTGCCGTGGATGACCAGAGCGCCCGACATGCCGCTGGCCACCTGCAGCGCCGTCGAGCCGTGACGGTGCGGGTGATACCAGAAAGTCCCGGCCGGATGGTCGGCCGGGATGTTGTACTCGTACTGGAAGCTGGTCTGCGGGTTTAGCGACAGCAGCACGTTATCGCTATTACCGGCCGGACTGACCCACAAGCCATGCGAATGCAGGTTGGTGCCGTTGAAGCAATGCGGCTTGTCCGGAGCGGTGTCGCCAGTGCAGCCGTCGTTGCCCTTCAGGTCGTTGTGCAGCGTGATGCGGACGGTATCGCCCGGTGTCACGTCGATCTGCGGGGCGACAAACGCGTCCGACGTCACGCCGGTCCCGATATAGCCGCGCAGCCTCACCTTCTGGTAACGCTGCTGGCCGGGGTCATACAGCGCCCCATCCTTGTAGTCGATATGCAGATCGAAGGCACGCTCCCTGCCAGCGTGCTGCTGGGCCGTGGTGGCCAGACTGAGTGCCGACATGGCGTGCGGCACTCCCGGCGTGGTAAGGGCCTCTTGGGAGGGCGCCACCTGCGGCAAGGACGGCGGGTTGGCGAAGAGGTTGTCCATCGCCTGCGCAACTGCGGGCTGCCACGCCAATCCGCTCAGGAAAAAGGCACCCAGCGCGGCGGTGCGCAACGTCCTGCCGCCAGCAGTTCGGCCCGCTGGATTCGCCGGGCGGCTTGCCTGGCATTGGTCGACTTCCGGTGTGCTGCATTGCATCGTCCACCCCCGTTTTTGTTTATGGCGATTTGCTGCGAAGCGACCTGTATCGGTCCCGTACCACCCCCTCCGGTTGATGCTGATGCCTGGGACGCTTACGGCGTAAAGTACTGGCGCCGTTGGTGCTGCTCCTGATGCATCGGGAACATGACGGCGTAAAACTCCGTCCACCCGCCCATGCGTACCCGCAGCAGGTCATAGCGTTCCGGATCGTTGCTGGCCGCCTGATACGTGGCGAGATCCGCGCAGGTAAGCGTGATCAGGTTCGAGCCGGTCTCGCCGTCCGCATAGACGCGCAGAAAGCGCTTGAGGTCGTCGAGCGCAAAGCTCTCCGGGATGTTCATGTCCACCGGCGACGCGTTCGACAAGCCGTAGTCGATGGCGTCTACCTTCCAGCTGTTGAGCGACTGGTAAATGTTGCGGAAAGCGGGGCTGGCCGGCAGATCCTGTGGTGCTGGCGCTGGCGACAGGTCGGACGCGATCGGCATGCCGTTGCGCCGGCCGTCGGCTGATGCACCGCAACCCTGACCGTCGCCGACATAACCTTCGAAGGTCCCGATACCCGGGGTGATGACGAATTCGAACGCACCGTACGTCTTGGCGATATTGTCCAGCGCGGGCTGCAGTGCCGGGTGTGGCCGCCGGACGACGTCCACGCACAGCCGCACCAGATGTTCCATCAACCAGGCACCCAGCGCATCCACCTCGGCATGGCCACTGCCCCATTTGGGCAGTTGCAATGCGGCTTCGCGCCACTCCTGGTAGCGGCGCGTGCGTTCGCCGGCCGCCGCCGGGCCCATCAAGCTGTTCTGATAGGGCTCGACCAGGTTGGAACCCCAGTCGTTGATCAGGCAGTCCACCAGCTCCGGCAGGGTGGCGATGGCGCTGTCGCGCTCGAACACGAGCCTCTTGATGGCATAGAGCGAGTCGATGGTATTCGACACACCCACGCAGAGCGGCGCGATGACATGGAAGCGCGCGCCGGCGCTCGTCAAGTCACGTCCAGACGCTGCGCAGCCATCGATTAGCACCGACAGCAGCGGGCTCGGGCAGATGCCTGCGAGGTTGCCGTAGGCCCCAAGGATGACGTTGTAGGTCTGGATCACCAACCATTCGAGTTGGTGCAGGAACTGCGCTTGCAGCTTCTCGAAACTATCGATCTCCTGTACGGGCGGTGACCGGAAGGTTTGCTTGAGCCCGCGCAAATAGACGGGCCCCGCCGCACCATAGGTGGCCCCCTGGTTCAGCGCCTGCTCGAGCGCCAGCATTGGCGTGACGTTGGCAAACGCAAACTCCGTGGCACCGGCGAACATCGGCTCATAACAGCCGTCGGCGGCATAGTCGCGCGCCCAGCGCAGAGAAACCCCGCTGCCGGAACGATGAAGCGCTTCACACAGCTTGTCGTCTTGGTACAGGATGGGATGAGCCCCGCCCGCGAGCAGCGACTGCGCTGCAGCATCGAGCACGGCCTGCGGCATGTCTTTGTACACGCGCAGCGACAACGTCGGAGCGTTGACGGGAATCCGACGCGCGGCCTTGAGACACAGCATGGTGACGGGGTTCACGCCGCCCGTGGGGGTGGCATCGTCATTGGCCAGGTAGCCGCCCACCGTGATCTGCTGGACCCACTGGTTGATGCCACCGCCTTGCGGGAAGTTGCCGCCCAAACCGCAGACTGCGGTGGTGCCGTAGTTCACGTAGTCGGTGATGTTGGCGCGGTTGACGAAGGCGTTCTCGCCGATCTTGAGCCACAGGCAGTCGATGATGTCCTGCGCGCGCGCGTCATCGATGGGCGCTTGCTGCAACAGCGGCCACAGAATCTGGTCCAACCGGCCAAACGAGGTCAACTCGCCCACGAGGTGCAGGCAACAGTGGAACGAATAGATCAGTTGCACGCCATCGTGGAAGTCTGCCGGCTTGTCCATGGTCAGGCGCCGCAAGCGAGCCGCCACATCCCGCATGTTCTGTGCGTCGTCCGGCTGCTGCGCGCGGGCGGCAGCCTGGTCGGCCAGCAGGGCCCAGTTCTGCAGATAAGCCTGCACGCCTTCAAGCGACCAGATTGCCGACTGGAAGAACTCGGCCTGTTGGACAGACAGTCCCGCCTGCGCCTGCTTTTGGCGTAGATCCGTCAGCAGGTTACCGATTCCCTGCGCTACGAGTGTTTGGTAATCCGGCACCACGTGGCCCATGGCAGACCACTCGTTGAGTTCACCTTTGAGCCAGGCTGCAACCGTTTCGTCTTCGCTCAGATACGGCACCACCTCCTTGCCGCGTCCCAGCGTGAAGTCGGGAATCACGCCGACGATCAGCTCTTCCGGATAGATGCGCAGCAGTTGGGTATCCCGGGCAATCGGCGACGCTGGCGCGGACAGCAGGTCGGCCAAGGTCTTCTTGTTGGCCAGCCCCTTGCGCAGTTGTGCCGAACGCTGCATCACATCGGCGTCTTGCGGCGTCACCAGCGTGGAGAGATGCGGCAAGCGCGGGAACGACTTGCGACGCAGCCACCCATCGTTCCAGTGGGAGAACGTCCGCCCCAGCAAGGCCAGCAAGCGTGGACTCGGCGGGTCGCCGGGCGCATAGCGGCCTTCCGCCATCTGGTGCAGATAATCCTGCGAGTTGTAGAAGAGATATCCGTTGCTGCTGCGCACCTGCCAGTGGGGATCCTCGGCGGCTTCCGATAGGCTGGTCACGCTGGGCACGCCCAGCTCCGCCGCGGCTGGAACATACCAGTAAGCGCCCGCCACACCCTGCACCACGCTCATGAGACGGTCGGCCGGGCGGTCCGGCATGTCGCCCATGAGGCGGTGCAAAATGGTCTCGAAGCGTTCCTGCTCATTGCAGAACGCCACGAACATCAATCCTTCCTCGCGCGCCGGGTGGCCGGCCTGTTCGCCGAAAGGCAGGGCTTGGCGCAGCAGCTTCCGGTTGTCGCCGTTGGCATCGAGCGCGTGGGCGCGGTGGATGTGGGCGTCGGTGGCGTTCTGCGGCAGGATGGCGCCAGTCGGATCGCGACCGAGCATGGCGTCCTCGGTATCGGGCGCCATGGCTGCGATGCCCGTCCAGTCGAACAGGAATTTCTGCGTGAAGCCGAAGGCTGCGCCCGCGTACGGGCCGTCCACCAGAATGTCTTCCGCCAGGCTGACCGGGTCATTCGGGTTCGTGATGCCGTCCAGATACCGCCCGCCAATCACGCGCCCGTCCGTGCGCTTGCCCACCGCAACTTCATCCATCCGGCTGGAAAGCGCGGCCAGCTCGGTGCGGAAATCGCTCATCAATCGCTCGGCGGTCTGTGCATCCGGCGTCTTCAGGAAGAGGAACACGTCTCCGCCGGTATTGCGTAGCTTGGGCGAATGATCCAATACGCGGCGGCTCACCGGGATTTCACGGTTGTGCCAGCGGCCCCACAGTTCGGGCGAGAACGCTGTGACGAGTCCGCTGGGTTGCGGCGCATTTTCCACGGCCTGGTTCAGGCTGCGCACCAGCGCCAACACCGCGCGCTGGGTATCGGTATCGTGGTTGCGCAGCTCCAGCGTGGTCATCAGACCGAACAGCGGCCGCAGCAGCAAGCCACGCTGTGCGCCTTTGACGATATCAGCAAACATTTGGGGTTCCTCGCGAGTACCACGACATGGGGCAATCAGGAAGCGCCGCGCTCTTGCCGACCGCGGCTCCGTAGTGAAGGTTTTTGCGATCAGCTTTTGTTGTTGGGCTGCTGCGCCTGCGGCCGCGAGCGGCGCCATTGCGCGTAGCGCTGCGTGTCCGGCACGATGCTATCGGGAATTCTTTGCGAATCTCGATGAAAAATATCGAAATCTGATGTTCCGGATTGTTCGGGGCATGCAAGACCGGATCACTGCCGTTGATGGTGCCGCACCGCAGCGAGATGGTGGTCACGGGGGGCGTGATCGAGCCCATTGGTGGTGTTCGAGGTCGGCATCTTGAAGATCGCCTAGCCCCCTATCATTCTCCGGGGTTTGATTCAACGCCCCGCGTAGCATCTTCCGGCTTGAACCATTCAGGCCAGGAGCTGCGGTGCCCGTTGTCCGCGGCCAGACGCGAAGGGGACTATTGAGGAACGACCTCAAGCACGCAGACGAAGCGTCCTTCGTTTAGCGCCTGTTTTAATGAACTCAAGACAGCTCGATACCTTTTAAATCAGAGGGGCGCAGCAGCAGCAGCCTCTTCGTGATAGCGCTGGGCAACATCTGCGATGGCCGCCAGCAGCAAGCTGGCGGCATGGAACAGGAACAATTGCGTGGGCGCCGAGCGAAGGTTCGCGCTCAAACCGCGCTACGCGCGGCGATGTTGCGATATTGCCCTTTGAAGTACAGCAATGGCTGCGTAGCAGCAGCTTCTTGCAGGTCTAACGCCTTCACTTCACCAATCACGATCAGGTGATCGCCCGCGGCGTGTTCGGCGTAGATTTCGCAATCGAGCCAGTGAAGGCTGCCGGCAATGATCGGATTACCCAGCGGCGATTCCTGCCAGTCGACGCCACGCCACTTGTCCGCGCCTCGTCGGGAAAACTGGTTGGAAATCCCGACTTGTTGGTCAGACAGGATGTTGACGACGAACCGACCCGCTTGGCGAATTTTTGGATAGCTGGCTGAATTGGCCATGACGCTAAATGACACCAGCGGCGGGCTCATCGACACGCTATAGAAAGACTGGCAAGTGAAGCCGATCGGCTCGCCATCGACGTGCGATGCAATCACCGTGATACCGGATGCGTAATGCCCGAGCGCTTCGCGAAAGCTAAAAGGCTCGATGGCCATGCTGGAAAGTGACATGGTAGATGGTGAAACTGGGCGCAGCTCGGACATGTCGAGGTGGCGTATTCCGACAGATTCAGGGAGCCATTTCATGGCACTCCCTGAAATCCACACCGCCTTCGATCCCTCGAGCACTACTGCCGGGTTCAGCCGGAAACTAGTTCGAGAGTTCTTTTCGGACGATCTCCGCGCCCGCGCTCAAAGCACTCAGCTTGCCTCTCGCGACGGCACGCGACAAGGGAGCCATGCCGCAGTTGGTGCAAGGATAGAGATCGTCGGCATCCACGAATTGAAGTGCTTTTCGCAACGTGCGGGCGACTTCCTCGGGGGTTTCAATGGTATTGCTTGCCACATCGATGGCCCCCACCATCACCTTCTTGCCGCGAATGAGTTCGATCAGATCCATGGGAACGTGAGAATTGTGGCATTCCAACGAAACCATACCGATACTGGATTTTTGCAGCTTGGGGAAGGCTTGCTCGTATTGCCGCCACTCCGACCCCAGCGTCTTCTTCCAATCCGTATTTGCCTTGATGCCATAGCCATAGCAGATATGCACGGCGGTTTCACACTTGAGACCTTCAATCGCCCTTTCCAGGGTCGCGACGCCCCATTCATTCACCTCATCGAAGAAGACATTGAATGCGGGCTCGTCAAACTGAATGATATCGACCCCGGCAGCCTCCAGTTCCCTGGCTTCCTCATTCAGGATCTTTGCGAATTCCCAGGCTAGTTTTTCGCGGCTTTTGTAATGATCGTCGTAAAGCGTATCGATCATTGTCATCGGGCCCGGCAAAGCCCATTTGATGGGCTGCGTGGTCTGCTGGCGCAAGAACCTGGCATCTTCAACGAAAACCGGTTTCTGTCGGGCAACCGCATCGACGACCGTCGGCACGCTTGCATCATAACGATCGCGAATTCGAACGGTCTTGCGGTTCTCGAAATCAACGCCGCTGAGGTGTTCGATGAACGTGGTCACGAAATGCTGGCGCGTTTGCTCGCCGTCACTGACGATGTCGATGCCTGCATGTTGCTGTTCTTGCAACGACAAACGCAAAGCATCCTGTTTACCCTCGATCAACCCCTGATCCTGCAATTTCCAGGGCGACCAGAGTTTCTCGGGCTCTGCAAGCCAGGAGGGTTTGGGTAAGCTGCCGGCAGTGGATGTGGGTAGCAGTTTTTTCATGGTAGACGACCTTGCGTTGTTACTGATCAAAGAGCGTAGTCAGCGGACCACTGCTCAAGAATGGCCTGGTATGGTTTGATAAATTGCTCCTCAACAAACCTTCCCTGCTCGACGGCCAGCCGGCTACGTTCTTCCCGATCGTAAACAATTCGAGTCAAAGAAAAATCCTGGTGATTCAAACTGGGTTGATAGAATTTTCCTGCTGGAGAGTTCGCGTTGTAAATCTCGGGCCGGTAAATCTTCTGGAAGGTGTCCATCGTGCTGATGGTGCCGATAAGCTCGAGATTGGTGTAATCAGCCAGCAGGTCACCGGTAAAGTAGAAAGCCAAAGGCGCAACGCTATTTGGAGGCATGAAATAGCGAACCTTCAAACCCATTTTTTTGAAATATTCGTCAGTCAGAGAATATTCATCCTGCTGGTACTCGATGCCCAATACCGGGTGATGATTGGCAGTCCGGTGATAGATCTTGCTACTCGAAACGCTCAGGCATATAACGGGCGGTTTGGCGAAATTGTGTCTGTAAGCGCTGGAATTGATGAAGGCCTTGAACAGCTTTCCGTGCAGGTCGCCAAAATTATCTGGCGTGCTGAATCCAGGCTGTTTCTTGTTATGCTCAAGCAATACCACGCTGAAGTCATAATCGCGCACATAGGAGGAGAAGTTATTTCCCGCAATACCTTCAGTGAGTTCGTTGGTTTTTCGGTCAATAATATTGGTTTTCAATATTTCGATCAAAGGGAGTGAATTATCGCTGCTTTTCCCTTTGACATTCATTTCAACGGAAATGATTTCGAGTTTGACGGTATAGCGATCGCCTTCAGGATTGTCCCAGTGCGCCAACGCATTGAAGCGGTTGTCGATCATCCTGAAGGTGTTGCGCAGGTTCTCCTGGCGACTCTTTCCTCTAGCCAGATTGGCAAAATTGGTCGTAATGCGCGTATTTTCTGAAGGGCGATAGTCTTCATCGAACGGGATGCTGTTAATGGAAAATGTGAAGTCGTTACTCATCGTGATTCTTGCACCCTGATTTCTGAAATGAAAACCGCATCTGTTCTTTGCTTTTCAATGCTTCCGGCTGACTGGGCATGAAGCAGCTTCATGCAACCATTAGTCATGCTCATGGTGCGGTGTACGCGTGGATTGCGTAGGGACCGTGTGCCGTGTGCCGATCAGCAGAAAAGTGACTGGCAGCGATGATATAGTGCCCCCTACATGAATAAAAATGGATTTATTTCATGCAAACATTAAAACTACTCATGGAGTGAGCGATGCTGGATCGCAGTCATCTGAAGGTCGTGCGGGAAGTGGAGCGGCAGGGCTCGCTCACGGCCGCCGCCGATACCCTCAATCTCACGCAGTCGGCGCTAAGCCATGCGGTGAAGAAGCTCGAGCAGCAGCTCGGTACGCCGGTGTGGACGCGCGAGGGACGGTCCATGCGGCTCACGCAGGCCGGACAGTACCTGCTGGGCCTCGCGAACCGGCTGCTGCCGCAATTCGAACTCGCCGAAGAGCGTATGAAGCAGTACGCTCAGGGCGAGCGCGGCACGTTGCGGATTGGCATGGAATGCGCGCCTTGCTATCAATGGCTGCTGAAGGTGGTGTCGCCATATCTCGCGCGCTGGCCGGATGTCGACGTTGACGTGAAGCAGCGCTTCCAGTTCGGCGGCATCGGCGCGTTGATCGGCTATGAAATCGACGTGCTCGTCACGCCCGACCCGCTCAAGAAATCCGAGCTGCATTTTCAGCCAGTGTTCGATTACGAGCAGGTGCTGGTGGTCGGCGACGACCACGCGCTGGCCGGGGAAGCCTATGTGACGCCGGAGCAGTTGTCGCATGAGGTGCTGATTACCTATCCGGTCGAAACGGACCGGCTCGATATATACACGCAGTTCCTCACGCCTGCGAATCGGGTGCCGAAGCGCCACAAGGTGATCGAGACGACCGACATCATGCTGCAGATGGTGGCGAGCGGCCGAGGCGTGGCGGCATTACCTCGCTGGCTCGCGGAAGAATACGCGGGCTGGATGCCGCTCACGCCCGTGCAACTTGGAAAGAAAGGTATTGCGAAGCAGATTTTCCTGGGCACGCGCAAGACTGATGACGACATCGATTATCTTGCGGCGTTTGTGAAGGCGGCGCGGGAATGGAAATGGGCGGAATCGAAGATGCGAGACTAGTTTTGCTTTGAAACATGAACAAAACTAATCGCAAGATGAAAAGATGCCATTTCATATTGCACGGCTCAGCCTCTATGATTTTCGTCGAAGCGTTTTGGCCGTTTGGCCAGCTGCGAACCCGTATCCTGCGTCGGACCGTGCTGCACCATCATGCAATGCTCGCGCCTGAGACTCGGCCCTGAGTGTCAGATACTTTTTCCTTCCAAGACTCCAATCCCATGTTCGAACGCAAATCCCTGCCCTTGCCGGGCGGCCATCGGAAGGTCCTGCTGCATTCGTGCTGCGCGCCGTGTTCCGGGGAAGTCATGGAAGCCATGGTCGCTTCGGAGATCGATTTCACGATCTTCTTCTATAACCCGAACATTCATCCGCGCAAGGAGTACGACCTGCGCAAGGATGAAAATATCCGTTTTGCCGAGAAATTCGGCATCCCATTTGTGGATGCCGACTACGATCGCGACAACTGGTTTGCGCGCGCCCGCGGCATGGAGAACGAACCCGAGCGCGGCGCTCGCTGCACGATGTGCTTCGACATGCGATTTGAGCGCACGGCGCTGTACGCGCACGAACACGGCTTTCCGGTGATCACCAGCTCGCTTGGCATTTCGCGCTGGAAGAACATGCAGCAGATCAACGATTGCGGCAAACGCGCGGCCTCTCACTATCCGGAACTATCGTATTGGGATTACAACTGGCGCAAGGGTGGTGGTTCGGCTCGCATGATCGAAATCAGCAAGCGCGAGAATTTCTATCAGCAGGAATATTGCGGGTGCGTCTATTCGTTACGCGATACCAACAAGCATCGCATCACTACAGGACGCGAGCGGATCAGGCTGGGTGAGTTGTACTATGGGCAATCTTCAGCGGAACAAGATGACGCGCAGCCCGCGGCGCTGCCCGATACGGACGCTTCATCGCCGGGCTGACACCATTCCATGTCATTGCGCGACCCGATTCACGGCGACACGCTGTGACCCACATCCGCGCAGCCGGCTCCGGCGGTTCATGCACCGAAAGCGGACGTCATTGCCGAGATGTTTCACTGGCCGCAACGGGTCGGAAGCGGTCGTCGATCGAACGGGTTCCTGCGGGGCAGCTTCCGGCCAAAAGCGGCCTGTCCATATCGTCAGAGCGGTTGTTGACCATCCCCGCGCTCCTGCTTCCGATCCCGGAATCTAACTCCGACTAGAATGGGATCCTGCCTACAGATGACCTCTCGGATGACGACGAAACAAAGAATTGCCACTGCGCTCCTTGGCGCGCTCGCCTGGATCATCATCGACCAGTCGACGAAGGCTTTATTCAAACAAATATTGACGCCCGGCGAAGTCGTGTCATTTCTTTCAGGAGGCCTGCTGGTTCTTCCTACCTATAACCATGGTGCGTTCCTAAGCCTCGGGGCGGGAATGTCTGATGCGACTCGCAATATCATTTTCATATATGGCGTTTTGGCGATTCTGGTCGGCCTGTTCGGTTGGCTTCTGCGTTCGCCCAAGCTCGGCCACACCGAAGTCATTGCGATAGCTTGCATTCTGGGTGGAGGGCTCAGCAACCTGTTCGATCGTTGTGTCTACGATGGCAGGGTTTTTGATTTTCTGAACATAGGCATCGGGCAATTGCGAACGGGTGTGTTCAACGTCGCAGACGTTGGAATTATGCTCGGCGTGGCGCTCGTTCTCTTCCGTGGTGTAAAACACAAACCTACCTTGCCAGGGTCCTCCACGGCGTGAGGAATTAGGGCACGGAGTGCGGTCGATGTCTGCTTTGGATGATGTCGGCGGTCCGCTTCCAGCCAAAAGCGGCCCAGTCAGGCCGCAACCCAGCATTGCGGACATTGATTGCCCATTCTGGGGATAGGAACGGTTCAGTTCGCCCGCTAAGGTTTGCCGAATTGCATATCTGTTAGGACGTGAATGCACATCATTGTTCGCTTTGCCCGCATTGTGGCACTTCTGCTTTTTGTACTTGCGGTGCCGGCCATACTCATCACCATCGGCAGTCGATATACCGGCGACCGTGTCTACATTCTGAATAGCACTAGTTGCAGTGTAACGGTGATAGAAGAACATGATGGGTATCGTGCCAACCCCGGGGAATCAACCTTAATCAAGTCGGGCGTCGTCAACCACACGCCCACCATGATGATTCGCGTCGGTTCGACGGTTTGGTTTGGCGGACTTCATTTCAGCCAAGAGAAGCTTCGACTACGAGACCACGACGATGTCTTGATTCCGCGTACATGGCGTCAAGCATCCTCTTTCGGGACAACGCTAACGTACGAAATTACTTCTGACGGAGAGTTGCGGCTCAAAACGCCAAGAGGTGAGTCGTCAGCGCCGCAGCCCTTGGGGCTCCCCTTGAAAGCACCTGCACAAGCTCTGGCGGATAGGTGTGGCAATGTGCCTCCACGCCAATGAAGGCCGACCGTCGGTTTCCGGTCAGAAGCGGTCGTCTGGACAGCTCAATTCCTTCCAACGAGTTGATTAGAACGCCCGACGCAACCGCCACTGGAGGGAAGCATTGATTGCGCTGCATAGGAATGCCTGCATATGAGAACTGATAAGAAGGCCCTTCAATTCGCCGGGAAGATTCTCGTCAGGTGCGCATTGGCGGGGATACTTTTTTTCACCAGCGCCTACGTATTTAAGCATGCCGCGGTCCCAGTGCTGTTGGCGGTGTTCTCGACACCGGTCGCTGTTGGGTTAGTACTTGTTGGGGTTGTTATTCTTTCGCCAGGGCAGGGCCAGGGAGAGACTGACACGAAGAAGTCGTGATGGCCGACAAAATGTTGGTCCGCTCGCGGCGCTGAGGTGACATTCATCTATGCCATCCGCCGGTTTTCGTCTCACAGCGATATATGCCGAAGCCGAAATGCAGTCCATCGCTCGGCGATACACGCCAGGTGGTGTCGAGTATTGCCTGCTAACATCCATGTATTTCAGGTCGCCTATTGAGGCGTGAGGAATATGGAATATCGGACCGTATTCGATGTGGCGGAAGTGGGCTATAAAGCGTGGACCTTCCCTGCATTCGGCCTAATTTTCGTTGCTATCGGTGGTGTGCTCGTTGCGTACCGCAAGAGGCTTCCGGGCTGGTCGAAGTGGCACCCCAGAGCAAGTACCGCGTTCGTCTTTTACTTCTTCGGCTTCGCGATTTTGTGGACCAGCACGGCGGCGATTTCCACATTCAGTCAGTACTCGGCGCTGTCGAAGGCCAGGGCAGACAATTGCGTTCGAGTTGTTGAAGGGCTGGTGACTGACTTCAAGCCAATGCCAGTGACTGGTCACGCTATGGAACGGTTCTGCGTGTCGGGGAAGTGTTTCGAGTATTCCGATTACATAGTCACGAGCGGGTTCAACAACACGAGGTCTCATGGCGGTCCAATTCATGAGGGGCTGCAAGTCCGCGTGTCCTACGTCGGCAACACAATCGTGAAACTGGAAATCGCGGAATAGTGAGCAGAGCGTAAGAGCAGTCGCTTTATGAGGCGGCCCCCTGTCGGCTAACTGATCGCTTTCGGCCAAAAGAAGACTCTCACCTTTATGACGGCCATTTCTGAGAGGCGGTCACAGCGAAGCTTCGTCCACGCAAGGCAATGGCTCACAGTTTAAGAGGACAGGGAATGGGATTCCGACTTCAGGTTGCATCGGATGTCCGGCGCGATGGCCTCGGACTTGAACTGCTGAACGATAGTGGAGAGGTGGTTGCTGAGGTCTTCCGGCGCGATGCTAACAACTCGCTGGAAGTCTCCTTATTCGATAGCGGCTTGCCTTTCGTCGAAGTCGAGCGCTTGTTCAGGATTGCTCGAACCGAACTAGGCGCGTTTGAGGATGGAACTGCACTGCCGGCCCCGCTGGCTTAGCCTAGCGCCGTCACAGCATGGATGGCGAACGCGCTGCAGTCAGCGTCCACCTCCGGCCAAAAGAAGCCCGATAGCGCTGGGCCCCGTGCTTACAGGCCCCCACGCTACCTGCTCCTAGCAGGGAGCCTTCTAACGCGACCGTCGGAAGAAGGCAGCTATGATGGCTGCTCTTGATGAGCAAAATCAGAATCCTTGTTCGCGAGATACCAGACGTGGCAAATACAACCCCGATGACAGTGACCCTCGACTCTCGAGCAACATTCTGGTTTGTTGCCGGCTGTGCATGCTTGTATGCCTACGCGCTTCTCGCGCATTGGTCTCTGCACAAGTGGAGCGACGCCTTGTATCCAGTCTTGGGGCTCATGTTTCCCTATGCATTGTGGGTACTGACGTATGTCGTCGCGATTGAGCCCAAGCGGATTGTGGCCAAGCGAGCATTTGGGCTAGTAGAGCCACTCGTTGTTCCAATGTCGGACGTTACTGAGCTCCGTTCCCGCCCGAATTCGAATGGGAAGTTGAGTCGCTTCGAGATATGGACTCAACGTGGGTGCGCAGTTCAGTTGCACATGTTCCAGACAAATTTCTTGGACGGCGTCGCGGCGATACGCGGGGTGCGTGCAGATATTCCCGAACAGGTTGTCAGTAAGTGGTCCCTCTAGGACAGCACATTTTCCGACGGACTGACGTCTGACGCGAAGGTCCGCGAACCGAAAGGCTACCCAACACCGTATTCGCTTAACGTGACTATGAATCCAAGAAGAGTTCACGAACTGATGCGCAAGAATTTCCCTGCCTCAGGCGAGGCGACGTGGGTCTGGGTAAATGTTGCAGACCAAGACGGCTTGCGCGAGCAGCAACTTTTGAAGTTACTGGACGAGTACATCCCTTCTGAACTCTTGCTTGTTGAGGCCCATCGGAAAATCGCGGCGTTTCTTCCGAAGGAAGGTGTCATCCGGTTCGTCTCTGAGCACCTAGGCAAGGCGAATATTCACATTTGCGACAGAGAGTTCCGTGGCTTTGTTGTTGTCGCTACGAATGGTGTCGCGGCGGGGTGGTCGCCCTTACAAGCAGGTGGGCAAACGCCTTGAGCCCACGGAGGTAGCGATGTCTGCGAACAAGCGCAATATTCCGCCCTGGCCGGTCGTTGTAATAGCCTTCCTGAGCCCAGAAGAGTCCTGCGTTAGTAGCTGTCCAGCCGTCGACAAGCGCGGCGGCATGGAAACGGCTGAGAAAAGGAGTGACGTGTCATGGGGGAGAAAATGACCTCCCCCGAGTTGGAACTGTACAGAAGAGCGGATGAAATTCTGTACTACGTCTGGGACCCAATCGGAGTTTCGCCCCATCCGGCCGTACGCGATGAATACCAGAGGTATCTGCCTAAGGTGTTTGCCATGTTGCAGGAGGGCGTGGGGGCACAGTCCGTCGCTGCGTACTTAGACGAGGTGGCGACTTCGAGGATGGGCCTGGAAGCGAGGCCCGAGCATTCCGGGCGTGTCGCCGAATTGCTGCTCGACTGGAAGGCGGAGATTTACGGCGGCCAGTAGGCGACAAAGAGCTATGACAGACCATTCTCTAAGATTTGAAGATGCGAATCTTCAGCTCAGGTTTATTTCAGCCCTGCAAGGGCTGACGTCCGGCCCTCCGTATGTACTTGAAAGCGATGGCACGGTCTCATGTGACGAAGCCGGTTACTCTCATGTGGTTGATGTAGCCAATACCATCCGGGACGCGTGTTTTCGCTGGTACTTCCGATGGACAGAAGACCCCAACTGGTCATCCGCTTTCTGGAGGGAGCTGAAGAAATCAGGAACCCCTTTTCAGGTCGAATATCACGATAGGAGTTAGTCTTCCTCCTTCCTAAGGGAAGCGAGAGACTGCACGAGGAGTTACTCGACCGCGCCCTCGAAACGCTGTATCTCGGTCGATAAAGAGCAAGCCACCGCGTCAACTGCATTCTTCGATAGTTCAACCGGCCACTCACGTGTCCGCTAACGGCCAGAAGCGGCCGTTCGGCTAACCTAGCTATACCATTCGCTGAGCAACGCCCGTCAATTTGCTGCCATGATCAACCCACATCGAATCGATTTTGTTTCTCTATCGCTATTCGCTTTAGTGGCGCGTACAGGCAGCATCAGCAAGGCGGCCACATTGGCGCATCTGGCGGTAGGAGCCGCGAGCAAGCGGATTTCCGATCTGGAGGTCGGGATGGGCACGTCGCTGTTGGAGCGCCATTCACGCGGCGTGACGCTCACAGTGGCTGGCCAAGCGCTCTACCGCCACGCGCAGCGTATCCTCGCGGATATCGATCTGCTTGCAGCTGAGTTGTCGGACTTCACCTCGGGCATCGTGGGCGTCGTGCGGCTCTGGGCGAATACCTCTGCGGTGACGCAATTCCTCCCTCAGCAACTGGCCACTTTCACCCAGACCAATCCGGGCATCCGGATCGAGCTGGAAGAGAAGAACAGCAGCGATATTGTCCTGGCGGTGCTAGATGGCCGGGCTGACCTCGGCATCTTTGCGGACCGTACGCCGACGCTCGGCCTACAGTGCCTGGATTACCGCGAAGACCATCTCGGACTGGTCGTGCCCAAGCACCATCCGCTCAGCCATCGCAAAGAGCTTCATTTGGCCGAAGCACTCGACTACGACTTTGTTAGCTTGTCAGAGGGGACATCGCTGGCCGAACGCTTACAGACCGAAACCGAGGCCATGGGGCGCCGCCTCAAGCTCCGCATTCGCGTGCGGAGCTTCGATGCAATGTGCCAGATGGTCGCCGCCGGTATGGGTGTCGCCGTGCTGCCATTGCAGGCCGTGCGTGAGTTGGTACGCTCAATGAAGTTGCGCCAGATCACGCTAAAAGATGACTGGGCTCAGCGAAGCTTGCTGCTGGGCCTGCGTGACATCAATGCGGTGCCACGCCACGTCCGCACATTGATCGAGCATTTGAGGGCGTCGACCACCCCTTAGGTTCCAAAGCCGCTTTCGCGTTTCGTGAAAGCTCGGTTCTTGCATTTGTTCTTCTGCCGCGGCCCGGCCGCAACCAGAATGCCTGCACGCGCCATTCAGAGCGCACCAACAACGATGCAGGTTGCCAGCCTCACGCATGTGAGCGCCCCGTCGCCTGACATCGGCATCCACAGGAGACAACGATGGCTGGCACGGAAACCATGCCGCTTCAGGCGGCTACACCACCGACGCAAATCGACGAAGCGCGCATCGTCAGCAAGATAGCGTGGCGCATCATGCCGCTGATCATGGTGTGCTATCTGTTTGCGTTCTTTGACCGCATCAACATCAGTTTTGCCAAGTTTTCATTGCAGACCGATTTGGGTCTGAGCGACACCGCATACGGGCTCGGCGCCGGGCTGTTCGTCGTGGGCTATGTGCTCTTCGAGGTGCCAAGCAACCTCATGCTGTACAAGGTGGGCGCCCGGCGGTGGATTGCCCGCATCATGGTTTCGTGGGGCATCGCCACCGCGCTGATGGCATTTGTGCAAACCGAATGGCAGTTCTATGGGCTGCGCTTCCTGATCGGTGCGATGGAGGCAGGCTTTGCCCCAGGCGTCCTGTACTACCTGACGATCTGGTTCCCGGCTGCCTACCGCGGCCGGATGACGTCCATGCTGTTCCTGGCATCTGCTTTTGCAGGGCTGCTTGGTGCGCCTGCATCGGGCCTGGTGCTTTCGCACATGGACGGCGTGCTTGCCATGCGCGGCTGGCACTGGTTGTTTCTGGTGGGTGGGCTGCCTTGTGTGGTTCTCGGTTACATCGTTTTCAAGGTACTCAAGGACCGCATTGAAGACGCCCGGTGGCTTGCGCCGGAGGAACGTGCGCTGCTGAGCGCCAACATCGCCCGGCAGAACCGCGAAATTGCCGTCCACTCGCTGATCGGTGCATTGAAGACACCCGGTTTCCTCATGCTCGGGCTGATCTACTTCCTGATCCAGGTGAGTTCGTACGGCCTGAACTTCTGGGCACCGCACATGATTCGCACGTCTGGCATCACCAACTCCACGACCATCGGTCTTCTGACGGCTGTGCCATACCTGTGCGGTGCGATCACCATGGTCGTCGTGGGCCGTGTGTCCGACCGTACGGGGGAACGCCGCAAGTTCGTTATTGGGCTGATGCTGCTGGCCTCGGTGGGATTCTTCAGCGCCGGCATTTTTGACAAGCAGACCGCCATGCTGGTCCTGGCCCTCGCCATGATGGGTGCGGGCGTAGTGGCCGCAATTCCAGCGTTCTGGGCGTTGCCTCCCAAGCTCGTCGCTGGGGCCGGGGCGGCAGCCGGCATTGCCCTGATCAACACGCTGGGCCAGCTGGGCGGCATCGTGAGTCCGGTGGTCGTCGGACGCATCAAGGACATGGCAGGCAGCACCACGCCGGCGCTTTACCTGATTGGCAGCTTCGGCCTTGTGTGTGCTGCCATCCTGACGTTCGCTATGCCAGCCCAGCTGCGCGCCAAAGACTGAGGCAGAAAGATGGAACAACACGTGCAATCCGGTAACGGAATCCATAGCGCTCCCATGGCACTTCAAGGGGTGCGCGTCATCGAGATGGGGCAATTGATCGCCGGGCCTTTCGCCGGCAAGACGCTCGGCGAGTTCGGCGCCGAGGTGATCAAGATCGAGCCACCCGGCGCGGGAGACCCCCTGCGCAACTGGCGCATGCTGAAGGACGGCACCTCCGTATGGTGGCAGGTGCAGTCGCGAAACAAGCGCTCCGTGGCGCTCGACCTGCGCAACCCGGAAGCGCAAGAGATTGCGCGAGAACTGATTGCTTCAGCCGATGTGCTCATTGAGAATTTTCGCCCCGGCACGCTGGAGAGCTGGGGGCTCGGTTGGGATGTGCTGTCGGGGCTGAACCCTGGCTTGGTGATGTTGCGCATCTCTGGCTACGGGCAGACGGGGCCATACCGTGACTTGCCCGGGTTCGGCGCCATTGGCGAAGCCATGGGCGGCCTGCGCCATCTCACCGGCGAGCCCGGTCGCATACCTGTGCGGTGCGGCATCTCAATTGGCGACACGCTCGCCGCGTTGCACGGCACGATCGGCATTCTCACTGCGCTGTACCACCGCAAAGTGAACGGCGGCAAGGGCCAGGTCATCGATGTGGCCTTGAGCGAGGCCGTGCTCAACGTCATGGAAAGTCTGATCCCGGAGTACAGCGCGTTTGGTGCTGTACGAGAGCCTGCAGGGAGCGCCTTGCCGGGCATCGCACCGTCGAATGCCTATCGTTGTGTCGACGGCTACATTCTGATCGCCGGCAATGGTGACAGCATCTTCAAGCGCTTGATGCACACCATCGGGCGCACAGATCTCGCAGACGATCCTGCGTTTGCCAATAATGCGGGCCGCGTCGCCCGAGTTGAAGAGCTGGATGGCGCCATTGGCAGCTGGACGACATTACGGACGGTAGAAGAGGCGTTGCACCTGCTGGCTGAAGCGCGCGTACCGGCCGGGAAAGTCTATACCGCCAAAGACATCGTTGAAGACCCACATTACCGTGCACGGGACATGATCCTTTCGCAGCGCACCCGTGAAGGGGACACGTTGGAGGTACCGGGCGTGGTCCCCAAATTGGAGGGCACACCGGGCACCGTTCGCACCGCTGCGCCGCGATTGGGAGAGGACACGAGTGCTGTGTTGCGAGAACTTGGTATCGCCGATGATCAGATCGACGCGCTGCGGAACAAAGGAGTCATCGCATGAGCGCCTGGAACGGGAATCGCCGCCGCATCCACATCCAAGAGGTCGGCACGCGGGATGGATTGCAGGCTGAATGCACGTTTGTGCCCACTGAAGAGAAGATTGCGCTGATCGATGCGCTGTCTTCTTTGGGCCTGGCCAAGATCGAAGTCACAGGATTCGTTTCACCCAAGGCCATTCCCGTCCTGGCTGACGCAGAGGCCGTGATGAGAGGAATCCGCCGCGTGCCTGGCACGGTGTACAGCGCACTCGTGCCGAACGTACGGGGCGCCGAGCGCGCGATCGACTGTGGGGCGGATGAGATGAACCTCGTCATGTCGGCCACTGAAACGCACAACCTCGCAAATTTGCGCATGACCCGTGAGCAGTCGTTTCGCGGGCTGCAGGAAGTGGCTGCATTGGCCCGCAGGGCTGGAGTACGCGTCAACGTCTCGCTCTCATGCGCATTCGGCTGCCCGATGGAAGGCGAAGTCGAGATGGCAACCGTGCTGGACTGGGTGGAGCGCTTTCACGCGCAGTTGGGCGCCGACAACATCACGCTGTGCGATACCACGGGTATGGGGTATCCCACGCAGGTGAACACGCTTGTGCGAGCGTTCCGTGAGCGTTGGGCCGATGCGGCGTTGACGCTGCACTTCCATAACACCAGAGGCATGGGGCTGGCGAATGTGCTGGCGGCAATCGACGCCGGGGCTGACAGCTTCGACGCTTCGCTGGGGGGCATTGGTGGCTGTCCGTACGCACCTGGGGCCACCGGTAACATCTGTACCGAAGATACAGTGCATGCGCTTGAACTGATGGGCTACGACACAGGAGTCAACCTGGCTGGGCTGGTGGCTGTATCGCGTTGCCTTCCTGCGTTGGTAGGACACGACACGCCGAGTCAGATCGCTAAAGCCGGACAACGGCTTCAACTGCATCCCGCTCCGCACGACCTCGAGGCGATACAAGCGCGAGCACATGCGCGAGACTAACAAGATAGTTACGCGTGTTGATTTGCACCAAACCTGACCCACCCGAGGTAGGCAAATGCTGCGTCGCAGCAATGGCTTGGTCTCGCGTATTCCCACCGCCGATTAGTTTCGGATACGCCATGCCCCATAAGGCTTTGCGGATCGCCATCGCAGCTTGTACCCCGAACTAATCAAACGCTGTATCCGCAACTAATCGATCGCTTCACGCCTGAGGTGATCGATTAGTTGCGGATACACGTTCTCGGTTAGTTCCGAATACTGGCGGTCGGCAACGACGTAACCATCCCGATAGACGGGGATGGCGGAATGTAGTTCGGCATCAGATCAACGACAGCTGAATCTGGTTCAGGAGACGTTTGAGAGGGGCGGCGCTTGCCGTGAAATCGGATACAGCTTTTGCATGATGGTCGCACCGGTGCCGTTCATCGTGTGAAGGCAGGCGACGATTCGGCCTGTCGATGAGCACATATCAGCCGTTGACTGCGGGAACGCCTTCGGCGATGTAAACGCGAGAGTTCCCGCGCTCTGGCGAATCGGCTTGAGCGCCTCGTAAGCCGGCGATCGATACCACGCCTGCGCGCGTTCCAGGCTGTCGAACTCGATGATGACGACCACGCCTTTGGGGGCTGGCCCTTCCAATGCCTGCAATGTGCCCCCGCGAACAATGAAACGGCCGCCAAACGGTTTCAGCGTGGATTCCACACGCTCGCTATATGGCTTGATGGCCCCCGGCACAGTCGGCTCGAACTCGGCAATGTAGTAGGCGCGAGGCATATCTGGCTCGGCCCGCGTTTGGCCGTGCAGTGGCGCGGCAAGCAAAATGGCCAGCGCACCGAGCGTACGCACGCCCATCGGAATGGCTAGGGATCTCACCGTCGGTTCTCCGTGTCGGTTGGCGATGTGCCGGGCGCTTCAATAGCCGCCTTACTGTGGCAAATGCGCCTGCAGTGCGGCTTGCGCGCGCTGGCTGGCATCGGCGCTGACCGTGTCCGCGAGCACTTGTGCCACGTGTCGCAATTGCTGAGCGGAAACGCCCACATTCATGCTTAGGCGCATGTGGGCCTGCAACTGGGGCTCCACGCCCGACATGGCCGCCAGTGCGGCGACCGTGGCGATCTCGCGGTCTTTCCAGTCGAGGTTATCGCGCGCAAAGATGTCGCCGAACAGATGGGTTTTCAGATACTGGTCGATGGCCGGGGCGAAGTCGAACAAGGCCCCCTTGACTGGCGCGCCTGCGAGCTTGGTCTGGTTGGCGGTTCCAGCGGCCAGAAGTGCGGCGCCCTCGGGATGGGACCAGCGTCACGGCCGGGGGCATCTTCGATGCCCTGGTCCTTGCGAGCCTGTAGCACACGCATGAGCTCGGAGAGCGCATTGAGGCTGCGCGGGAACCCTGCGTAGGCGTACATCTGCACCAGGATTTCCTTGCAGTCGCTCACGGTCAGGCCGGCATCGAGCCCACGGATCAAGGCCGCATTGAGGCCGGGCATATCGTCAATGGCGGCGTGAGCTGCGATCGGGACGATGGCCTGTTGTCGAGGCTGCAGGTCGGTTTCGTTGGTTTCGGTCGTCATGGGGATGGGGGGATCGCCGGGGGGATGAGGGAGCGTTGCTGCATCAGCGCCCATGCTCTTCACGCCGAGCGCCAGTGCCAATGTCAGGATGCTGGTATGCGCCACGCCGTCACTCGCCAAGTGGCTGCCAGTAGGCCTTCGCGCCCAGCACAACAGGGTCGACATCCAGGAATGTGCGAGAGGTCACCATGGTCTGTGTGGCTTCAAAGAAGCTGCGGAAATGGGGTGTCTCGCGGTGGGCCTCGTACGTCGCTTCGTCCTTGTACATCTCGAAGACGAGAAACCGGTTCGGGTGCGCCTTCAGCGCGACTGCGTGCAGGGTATAGACGCCCGGTTCCAGGCGTACGGAGGTGGACACGCTCTGCTCAAGAACGGTTTTGAATTCCGCCAAACGCTGCGGATCGACTTCGAGCTGCGCGATGCGCACGTACGGCGTGCCGGCGCTTTGGGTGTGGTCAGTCGCGGTCCAAAGACCTGGGTTTTGCATGGCAGCGGCTCCCGAGTGTGGGTGGGGTGTCTGTGCGGCGGCGATCTGCATGGCAGAGCATCCCAGCCAGATCAAAGCGATGCGCAGCCATGCGCCAGCGGCGGACAACACCGGCTTCAAGGCCGGCCCCGTTGTGTGAGTCTGTCCCAATTGGCATGCGCGAATTTCCGCTTGTCTTCGTCGCCAAGCGGCAGCGTTTCGACAAAGCGCCGGGCATCCGCGCCGGGGCGGTACTGGTATGGAAAATCTGTCGAAAACAGAATCCGGTCGGGCCCCACCAGTTCGATCGCCTGGCGCAGATACGCCCTGCTGAACATGCCACTGGCAGTCAGGTACAGGTGGTCCCGGACGTATTCGACAAACGGGCGCTGCACTGTGGATACCCGATCGAGCATGGTCAGGCGCTCCAGATAGAACATCACGAGTTCGCCCCAATGACCGAGGATCACCTGCAGACCCGGGTGCCGGTCGAACACACCGGCCACGACCATGCGCACGAACTGCATGCCGGCTTCGTAGTGCCAACCGATGCCGAACGTCGACAGCGCAAGGTCCATCGGCGCGCCTAGACCAGCGTAGTAAGCGTTGCGCACGCCGGCCGGTGGAATCTGCGGATGAATCAGCAACGGCACGCCGAGTGCTGCCGCGCAGGCAAACATCGGTTCGAACATCGCGTGGTCGAGGTTCTTCTCACCGACACGGCCGTAGACGATGGCGCCCTTGCAACCGAGTTGTTCGACGCAGCGCTGCAGCTCTTGCGCGGCGCCTTCGCCGTCGGCAAAGGGCAAGATGGCCAGCGCCTGGAAGCGAGACGGGTTGGCCGTAACAGTTTCCGCCAGGAGATCGTTGACGCGTCGCGCCAGCTCGATGCCGTGATGCCCAAGGTTGTTCAGCCCCGGCGTGGTGAGCGAGAGCACTTGCACGTCGACGCCGGTTTCGTCCATCAGCGCTAACCGCTGCTCGGCCAGGTCGGCGAGCCGCTCACCAAGCTGGCCAGCATTCAGTGTGAGCGTGCCATCGTCGCCGCCGGGCAGCGTGCTCCACGCCTTCCGTACGGCCTCAGGCAACACATGCTCTTCGATGGCGATGATCTTCATGTCAGGCTGTGCCTGTCAGTTGCTTGACCACCGCTTCGCCTACACCGTGTGCCGAGGCCGGATTCTGGCCAGTGATGAGGCGACCGTCGACCACAACGTTGGCTGTCCAGTTGGGAGCGGGCTGATGCAGCGCGCCACGCTGCTTGAGTGTCGTTGCCAGCAGATAGGGCACGACGTTGGTGTACTTGACCTCGGCCTCTTCCTCGTCGGTGAAGGCGGCGACCTTCTTACCGGCTACGAGATGGCTGCCGTCGGACAGCGTTGCGTTGACCAGTGCCGCTGGCCCATGACAGACAGCCGATACGATGCCGCCGGCTTCGTAGATGGTGCGAATCACGTGCTGGACTGCGGGGCTGTCGGCATAGTCCCACATGGTGCCGTGGCCGCCCGCGAAGAACACGGCCGAGTAGCGCGATGGGTCCACCTCGCCAAGCACGAGTGAATGCGCAAGTGCCTCCCGGAACGTGGCGTCATGCCAAAAGCGATCGTCGACCGGATCGCTGAGGTCGAAAAAGTCGATGGGTGGGTGCCCGCCACGGATCGACGCAATTTCTGTGGGAATGCCGGCCTCGTGAAAGACAGCCAGCGGGTGCGTAAGCTCCACCATGGCAAAGCCGGTGGGCTCCCCGCTGTCGCCGCGGATCGGGTGGCTCGTGACAACACACAGAATGGGCTTGATGGTCGCGCTCATGTAGCGGCTCCTGAATGTTTGAGAGAGGCCATGTCGATGACGAAGCGATATTTCACGTCGCTCTTCACCAGGCGCTCATACGCTTCGTCGATCTGTTGGATGGCAATGACTTCAACGTCAGAGACGATGCCGTGCTGCCCGCAGAAATCGAGCATCTGCTGGGTTTCCGGCACGCCGCCAATGAAGGAGCCGGAGATGGCACGGCGGCCACGCACAACGCCTCCGGCATTCACCGGTGTGCCAAGCGGGCCCAGGTAGCCCACCAGCACCAGCACGCCTTCGAGCGTCAGCGTCGGCATATAGGGGTTGACGTCGTGGTCGTAGGGCACCGTGTCGATGATCACGTCGAACCGGTTTGCCACGGCGGCCATCTGCGCGGGATCGGTCGATAGCACGACGTGATCGGCGCCAAGCCGGAAGGCATCATCTTCCTTGCCCGGCGAACGCGTGAACAGCGACACATCGGCGCCGAGCGCCTTGGCGAGCTTCAACGCCATGTGACCCAGCCCGCCCAGCCCGATCACCGCAACCTTGCTGCCTGGGCCCACGTTCCAGCGATGCAGGGGCGACCACGTGGTGATGCCGGCGCACAGGAGCGGCGCCGCACCGGCCGGGTCCAATCCATCCGGAACAGAGAGCACAAACTTGTCGCGGACGATGATCGAATCCGAATAGCCGCCATAGGTGACGGAACCGTCATGCCTATCGATGCCGTTGTAGGTGAAGGTTGGGCCTTCGGCGCAGTCCTGCTCCCAGCCTTTCAGGCAAGGCTGGCAGTGCTGGCACGAATCGACCATGCAACCGACGCCAACCATGTCTCCGGCCTTGAAGCGGATCACCTCGCTACCCACCTGTCGGACCCTGCCGATGATCTCGTGGCCCGGCACGATCGGATACGTCGTGAAGCCGCCGTGGTTGCGCGCCAGGTGCAGATCGGTATGGCACACCCCGCAGAACAGGATGTCGATGACAACATCATCCGCGCGGGGCGCTCGGCGCTCGAAAGCGAAGGGCGCGAGCCCGCTGGTGGCCGATGATGCGGCGTAGCCTGAAACGTTCATGGGGGCTCCGAAGGAAAGGTCAGGAATTGGCCGGTGCGAAGAGCAGTTGCCAGCCCGTGAAGGGGCCGAGCGGGATCACGTCCCAGCCGATGAGGCCGGCCTTGGCGAGCGGAAATTCATTCAGCGCGGCGCGTGCGGCTTCAACCGAGTCGGCCTCGGCAATCAGGGCAACGCCCGGGCGGTCCTGACGGAAGTAGAAGTCGCGCACGATGCCGCCGGTGTAGAGCGTCCAGGCATGGCGGGTTTCGTCATGCATGTGCGGTTGGTATTGCTCCAGGGTGGCGCCGGGTTGCGGGATGTCGAGGCAGAGGAATTTCATGGGAAGAGGTTCCTGTGGATATGCGGTTTGGTATCAGGCCGGCTGTAGCCGGCGCAGTGTCTCGGCCACGCGCTGCCCGAGGTAGGCGGCGGTGTCGAGATCGCTCTGGATGGGGGTGTCGTCGGGGCCCTGGTCGCCATTGGATTGCGCCATCGCGCCGAGCCAACTTCCCAGGCGGTTGAGGTCATGCACCGTGCCCCGGCTGCTGTCGTTGCCAGGCTTCAGGTCCAGCCCCACCCACAACATGCCGTGCTGTGCAGCAAACAGCGCCATTGAGATCAGCGAGTGCAGCTTGTCGCCGTTCTGCGCACCTGAATTGGTGAAGCCGGCTGCGACCTTGTTGCGCCACTTCATGTCGATCCAGGCTCGTTTGGTGGAGTCTTCGCAGAACTGCTTGAAGCGCGCGCTGGGGGCACCGTTGTAGGTGGGGGCGCCAAAGATGATGGCGTTGCTCGCTTCGAGCGTTTCCCAGGGGATATTGCTTTCCGCGACGGGGATCAACTGCGCCACGGCGCCAGTGACACGGCGCACGCCATCCGCCACGCTGTTGGCTTGCCGCGCGGTGTGGCCGTAGCCGCTGTCATAAACGATCGAAATCTGCATCGGCATGTTGTTGAGGACGAAGAGGGCATGAAGAGAGGTGCTTGCCGGCGCCCCGCTTCGGGTGGTGAGACGATGCTACTGTGGAAGGGTATGCGCTAGTGGCGACGGTTTTTCCCACCTTTGTAGAACTGAGTGCTACCAAGCGAGCGCTTTGAACGGTTATGGTTGGCACGCGTATGCCAATGGCGCGCACGCAATCTTTGAAGGGGGGGTCATGAAAACCGACATGCGTGGCCGGCTGGACGGCGTTGCCGTCTTCGTGGAAGCGGTGGAGGCTGGCGGCTTTGCGCGTGCTGCCGAACGGCTTGCACTTTCACGCTCGGCGGTGGGCAAAGCGATTGCCCGGCTGGAGACGCGCCTTGGCGTGCGGCTTTTCCACCGCACGACCCGCACGCAGAACCTGACCGAGGACGGCCAGATCTACTACGAGCGTTGCCTGCGTGCGATCGAGGAACTGCGCGCGGCCGAATCATTGCTCGACTCCGGTAAGCAGGAAGTCGCCGGGCGTCTGCGCGTAACGATGCCGGTGCTGTTTGGTCGCTACTGCATTGCGCCGATCCTGCTCGAGTTTGCCCGCCAGCATCCCAAGCTGGAGCTTGAACTGAGCTTCAGCGACAGGCCTGTCGACATGATCGCCGAAGGTTTTGATCTGGGCATTCGCAACGGGGCGCTGGGCGAGGCCACGGGATTGTGTGCACGCCCGCTCGCTACCCAGCCGAAAGTCTTGTGTGCCGCGCCCGCATATCTTCAGGCGCGCGGCGAGCCGGATTCGATTGAGGCGTTGGCCGCCCACGACGTGCTGGTTCACTGGCGCACGGGCCATCCGTATCCGTGGTTGTTGCCCGATACCGATGGCCGCCTGACCGAAGTCCGGCTGGCATCGCGTCTGCGGTTTGATGATCTGGAGGTGACGGCGGACGCAGCTGTGGCAGGCATGGGCATCACGTGGTTGCCGCACTGGCTTGTGTGCCACCGCATCAAGGCGGGCGCCTTGGCGGTGCTGTGGGAGGATCGACCGGCCGCGTCCATGGACACTCATGCCATTTGGCCGGCAACGGATTACATGCCGCTGCGCGTGCGCCTGGCCATCGACACGCTGGTGGAGAATCTGCCGCGCGCCATGGGTGTGAAGGCGCCCATCGTGCATCCCGGGTGGCAGGCGCAACAACGTGTCACGGCTGGCCCGGCATCGTCTTCAGGACGGGGCAAGCGCCGCACTCGTTGATGTGAGCAAGTTCAGGGCACGCTTGCTCGCTGCACTTATGCGCGAATGATGGTGACAGAAACTGTCCTCACGGGTAGTTAGAGTGGGCTCCACCACGCCGGGTGCGTCGAACGGCGCTTCCCGCGATGATCTCGATGAGGAGTTGAACATGCCCACATTTGAACCGCTTGATCCTGATTTTCCGGTCGCCCGTCAGGTAGAAATCGACGCAGGCCCTGTTGTGATGGTCAATCTATGCACGATGGCGCCCGAGGATGAGGACGCGTTCCTGGCTGCGTGGACCAGCGATGCCCGTTTCATGAAGCGTCAGCCCGGCTTCATTTCCACGCAACTGCACCGTGCCCTTGGCGCCAACCCGACGTATTTCAATTACGCGGTCTTCGACAGCGTGGCCGCGTGGCGCGATGCCTTCCACCATCCCGAATTCCGCGAGCGGCTCCAGGCGCATCCCACATCGGTGATTGCGCGGCCGCACCTGTTTGAGAAGGTCGCTGTACCGGACCTGTGTAAGGCGTAACGCTTCGGGTGTCGGAACATATGCAACGTATTGAATACAGCAGGTATGGCGGACCTGAATGCATGGCCATCGGCGCGTTCGAGCTTTCCCCTCCAGGGCCAGGGGAGGTGGCCGTCCGTGTCAAGTTCGCTGCGATCAACCCCATCGATTGGAAGCTGCGCAATGGGCAGATGAAGATTGTGACGGGCCGCGTGTTTCCGCGGGGCATGGGGATGGACTTTTCCGGAACCGTCATGGCTGTCGGCCAGGGCGTGACACGCTTTCGGTTAGGCGACCCGGTGTTCGGGCTAGCCCGCTTCAAGGAAAGCGGCGCGTTGGCGCAGGCTGTGGTTACGAAGGACGCCTTTCTTGCCAAGAAGCCGGACAACGTTTCATTCGAGCAAGCCGCGTGTCTTGGTACACCGGGCGTCACCGCATGGAATGGGCTGATCGACAAGGCGAAGCTGAAGGCGGGGCAACGCGTCTTCATCAATGGCTGCGCCGGCGGCGTGGGCGAGGCGGCAGTGCAGATCGCTAGGCTTTTTGGCGCAAAGGTGTGGGGCCGTTGCAGCGCGCGCGATATGGACCGAGCCAGGGCGCTTGGCGTGCGTCATGTCTATGACTATCAGGCGACGGGGTTGCCGGACGTTGGTGAGCGTTTCGATATTGTGTATGACACGTCCGCCACGATGCCCGTGTCCGAAGGCGTTGCGCTGTTGCGGCGTGGCGGTGTGTTTCTCGATCTGAACCCCAGCCCGGCCAAGCTGATGCGTGCGCTTGTCGACTGGCGCCTGAAGCCCGTGATTGGCTCGCCTCGGGCAGAGATTCTCGACCGGATCTCTGCGGCTGCCGCCGAGCAGCGATTCCGGATCCCGGTAGGGGTCACGGTGCCGCTGAGCGGCGCCATTCAACTGATCACCGAACTCGAGGCAGGGAGGAAGCTCGGCGGCAAAGGCCTCGTGGCCATGGAGTGAAGGTGTCGCGAAGCCATCGACTATTTGATCTGATGCAGGTGCTGCGTCGGCACCGGCGCACGGTGTCAGGGCAAACGCTCGCGCACGAGCTGGGCGTGTCGCTTCGCACGATCCGCCGGGATCTAGCGACGCTTCAGGGTATGGGCGCCGATATCGACGCCGAGCCCGGCGTGGGCTACCTCCTGCGGCCGGGCTTTATCCTGCCGCCCCTGTCGTTCACCGAAGAAGAGATACAGGCATTCGTGATCGGTGCGCAGTGGGTCAGCCGCCAGACTGACGAGGCCCTCGCCCTTGCCATCAAGAACGCGCTGGCCAAGATCTACGCGGTTCTGCCGCCGGAGATGCGGGTGGCCCTGGATGACGACACGGTATACGTCGGACACCCGCAGCGAAGCGCCGTGCCGGTGGACCTGAGTGAGCTCAGGCGCGCGCTCCGGGAGCAGCGCAAGGTCCGCATCAACCTGCCCGAAGCACTCGCCCCGATTTCAGAGCAAATCGTCTGGCCGATTATGCTCGGCTTCGTCGATGGAAGACGATTCATTGCCGCCTGGTGCGAATCGGATGGTGAATATCGTGTGATCGGTTTGGACGATATTGTCGCGGCCGAAGTGCTCGTCGATCGCTACTCGCGAAGTCGGCGCCAACTCGTCAAGGAGTGGCGCGGTCGGGAGGTGCGGCCGTGTAATGGCCAGGGTGAAGTTTGCTGAGGGTTTAACGTGTCTGAACTGAGTTAGGACGTTTCGAGGGTATTGCCAGATGCTCGGGCACGTACCGACCGAGGCGACGCTTTGATCGGCTGGTCCGATGCGTGCAACGGGACAGCGCGATGTCATCCCGCTCCCCAATTTCATGCACCAATACCTCGCTGCATGCGTTTCAGACGACGGCGCTGGACGACGCCTGTGGCGCAGAGTTGGAACGTGCCCGATGCACGGTAGGACACGTTCTCGCCAGCATCGCTGCGCCAAAGGTTGTCCACAGCACCGCCCAAACCGCATACAGAAATTGACGCAACCGCTTGATGCACAAGGAGTTGTTGCATGATGTAACGGTCGGCATGCTGTGGATAACTCCCGCCCCGCAGAGACACTTCTGCTCGGCGGCACGTTTGCCGAAAACCGTCAAGCCCTTTGTTACGCCGAGGTTCCACGGCATGGCGGGTTATGCACAGAACATGTGGATAAGTCTGTGGGAAACCGCATCCGACCCGCGTGGCGACGGCTTTTGGTCGGTGTTGCTCGCGAATTCGGCACCCGGCGTGTTCGTGAGCATTGCTTCAAAAAAGGATCATCGTGCAACGTTTGATTCCAACCTGATACCGCACCACGGTCCGCCGTTGACCAGACTTCCGGCATGCGACGACGCATCGCCCAATAGAACAATCGCCCAATAGAAAACGGCCCCGCGTTGTCAACGTCGGGGCCGTTTTTTACGCCTGCGCGCGGCTGTGCGCACGCAGCAACGCGTCGATAGCCGGCACCTCGAGCGGTCGGCCAAACAGGAAGCCCTGCACTTCATCGCATGCATGCGCGGCCAGGAAGGCCGATTGCTCAGGCGTTTCCACGCCCTCTGCTGTCACCGTCATGTTCAGCGCACGGGCCATCGCGATGATGGTCTTGGTGAGTGCCACGCAGTCAGCCACTGCGGGCACACCGCTGATGAACGAGCGATCGATCTTGATGTTGTGGATCGGCAGGCTGCGCAGGTACGACAACGACGAAAAGCCGATGCCGAAATCATCGAGCGAGATGCGCACGCCGCGCGCGGTCAGGCTCATCAGCAGGCGCTGCGTGGATAGCCGATCGGCTAGCAGTACGCTTTCGGTCAATTCCAGTTCCAGACGCGATGGTGTCAGCCCCGACGCTTCGATGGCTTCATCCACATCGCGCTCAATCACGCCTGCATCGCACTGGCGCGCGGAGACATTGACCGAGATGCGTCCGGCAAAACCAAAGTTGCGCTCCCACGCTTGCCCTTGCGCGCAGGCCTGCATGAGTGCCCAGCGTCCGAGTTCGAGGATGTAGCCTGACTCTTCCGCCACGGCGATGAACTCGGTGGGCGAGACCGCACCGAGCTCCGGGTCCGACCACCGCATCAGGGCTTCCACAGCCACGAGTTCGCCCGAGGCGAGCGCAAATTTGGGTTGATACACCAACCGTACCTGGCCGCGTGCGAGCGCACGCCGCATGCGCTCGTTCAGCGTGAAGCGGCGCAGCATTTGCGTTTCGAGCGCCCGCGAGTACCGGGCGACGCGGTTGCGGCCGTTTTCCTTGGCGCGGTACATGGCCGCTTCTGCGTGGCTGACGAGCGTGGCCGCGTCGCCACCGTCTTCCGGAAACACTGCGACGCCGATGCTGGCGGACAAGTGCAACTCGCGGTCGCCGCCGGTAAAGGGTTTGGCCAGCGCCTCCAAGACTTGCTGGCTCAGCGAGTCGGCCACATCCGGGTCGTCGATGGCGACGCAGAACTGGTCGCCACCCAGCCGCGCCACGAGGGCTCGCTGTCCGGCCTCGGCGCGGATGCGTTGCGCCGCCAGGTTCAACACCTGGTTGCCGATGTGGTGGCCCATCGCTTCGTTCACGGTCTTGAAGTGGTCCAGACCGATGTACAGGAGTGCGGCTTGTCCGGTGGACGGCAACGTCAGGCGCGCATCCAGCCGTTCGATGAAGGCCGCGCGATTGGGCAGCCCGGTCAGCGAATCCTTGGTCTCCAGCAAACGCAACTGCTCGACGGTCGAACGCTCGGCGGTGATGTCGCTGAAGATGACCAGCACCGCATGCGGCGAAGCGCTGTCCGGCGAGAACATTGGCAGCACTGACTCGCGCAGCCACACGATCTGCCCGTTGGCCGCCGGTACACCCACCACCACATTGCTGATGGCGCGCCCTGTGCGGGACGCCAGCGTGGTCGGCCATGCGGCGCGCGGCAGGATCGCGCCATCCTCGCCGAGCACCATGTCGCTCAGTGCCATGCGCGGCCGGCCTTTCCACGACGTGCCGGAGAGCCGCAGGATTTCTGCCGCGCTGCGGTTGTACGACAGCACGCGACCGTCGGTGGACAGCGTCAGCACGCCCTCGCTCAGATGATTGACGACCAGGCGGTATTGATCGCGCAATTCACGCGCCTGGCGGTATTCGCTCTCCAGGCGCAGCAGTTTTGCAAGCGCGCCGACGATGCCGCCGCACGCGTGGCGCAAGGGGGCATCGTCGACAGTGGTGATGTTGGGCGCGGCATAGAACAGGCATAACAGATCGTCACCGAGCGCCGCGCCGCCTTGTTGAGCGGGGAGGCGGCACAACCACGCCGGCAGCGCCGTGCCGAGCGCACGGGAGAGCGTTTCGCGCAAGGCTGTGGGCGCATTGGGCAGATGGATCAGTTCAACGGGCGCCAGATCGTTCAGTAACGGCGCGATGTGGGAGAGTTCGACATCCGGGTCGTTCTGCCCAGGTGCTTGCTCGCGGTGGGTCAACCGCGCGCGCGCGGCTTGCGTGCCGTAGATCCGCGCCCGTCCGGACACCACGCGCACTACCACGCATAGCGCGCCGGGTAGCGCCGCTTCAAGCGCGCGCAGCGCGGCATGCAGCCGTTCCCCCAGCGATGCGGCGGACGGCAGTGTGGACAGCAGATGATCGAGATGTTCGTGCGGTAGCGCCGCGCCAATCGCCTCCGCGCTCAGCAAGCGCTCGCCAGCCTTGCCGGGCAGTTGGGCATCGAGTGGTAGCGGCAACCCGTGTACGACGACTTGCTGCGCGGGCAGGCCATCAAAGCGTGTGGGCGTGACGGTCAGCCGCACGGCCACTGGTTTGCTGGCCGCCCCTAGGGAAATCAGCGAGGTGAGTTGCGCTGCTGACATGCCAGTTGAGGTGGGCACATCGGTGTTGGCTTCAACGTGGTCGGTTGCGCCGAGCCAGGCCGGCACATCCAGGAAGAAGCGCGAGAAGGGCTCGCCGAGCAACTGATCGGCCGACAGCGCGCGCACCATGCAGACACCAGCCGCATTGGCATACACAATGCGGCCCTCCAGGACGACATAGAGCGGAACGGGCAGGCTTTGCGCCGACAGCGGGTAGGAAAGTTCGTCTTGCATCCCACGCTCCAACCAAGAGGTTGCCCAGGATACTGCGCCACGCAAGCCGCGCGCCGCGAGACGAGGGCTCGCCGGCAGAGGGCGGGGCAATGCCATTCATGATGCGCAAAAGTTGTGAGTCGCGCAAATTGTTAATTTGTGGTCGATACAACACATTTGGACTCGATTGGACTCGATTTAGCGGCAGCCCAGGGCTCGGCTGGCAACGAGCCCGTTAAAGCGGCGTGCGCTGAATCGTTTGCCCTGGACGTAGATTCGGTTCTGCCTGCGGGGTTTTCTGCCGTGGAGAAACGTTGTTCGATCCAGTGCTGCGTGCATTCCAATCCAATGGCACCCATCAATACACACGTGCCCATTGTCACGACGAAATCGGCGCTGATGCATTCGATTGAACGTTCTGGAAAGAAAAAGGTCGTGGTCGCAAACAAGAGGCATCCCAGCAGGCCAAAAACAAAAGCAGAGAGTCGAAACGGCGTGGCAAGCGCGGCTTCATCGTTGTCTCATCCGGCGATCAACCCAGGGGGTGCACCGCGTTGAACAGCCTTTTCTGCCAGTCGCAAATCGACATGCGGCGTCTACGCAAAAGGGCTTTTGATGTCGTGCCCGGGATTGCACGTCTTCGGTATAGCGCGCAGACCTGACTGCATGCGCGGTACGGCGGTGATGTCGAGCAATGGCGCGGATGATGCTGGTCGCGTTGCCAGAATTGCGGGACCCGGTTGCCCTTGCTATGGTGATTGCACTGATGAATTGCAGTGCGACATCGGTTTGAGGCCATCGCGTGGCAGCGTACGTTAATCCGATGCATCAATCGGGCTTTCGGGCGCAATGCTTAGCAGTCGATGTGCCTGAATTGGTTTGACACAGAGTTGTACGCTCGATGGCCCCTCACGTTGTGGGCTCAAGAATGTTGAAATTTCATTTCAGTTATGAATACAATTGATCTAATATCTGATCCACACCAGACTTTATCGGGAGCGCATATGGCGACATACAAGGAATTGATTGCACAAAAGGCTAAGTTGGAGGAGCAGATTGAAAACGCTCGCGCCAAGGAACTGGAAACCGTGATCCAGCAAGTGCGCCAGACGGTTGCCGAATACGGCCTGTCTGCGGAAGACCTGGGCCTGGCACCGCGCCGTGGCCGCCGCGCCGGTTCCAAGGCACCGGTACCGGCCAAGTACCGGGATCCGAAGACGGGCGCAACGTGGTCGGGCCGCGGCCGTGCGCCGGCCTGGATCGGCAAGAACCGCGACAAGTTCCTGATCGCCTGATCGGACTGACCGCGCCCAGCGCGCGCGTCAAGCTCGGATGGCCCACCCTATGGTGGGCCGTTTTCATTGGCGCGCGCGATCCACGTTCCTGTATAACGACGGCATGACGCCTCGCCTGCCCAAATACCTTGAACTGGCCGATCGTATCCGGCTCGACATCCTGCACGGTGCGTTGCCGGCCGGCAGCGTTGCGCCCAGCGAGAACGAAGTCGCCCAGCGCTATGGCGTATCGCGGCTGACTGCGCGCCGCACGCTCAATGAACTGGCGGCACGTGGGCTGCTCAAGCGCTCGCGCGGGCAACGCAGTGTGGTGCTCGATCGCGTGGGGCCGCATCGGTCGGTGCTGTACGCGCCAGGCCAGTCTGACGCTGCGTTGGAGTACGTGCCGGGCGCCGTCTATACGGTGAGTGTGTTCCGCCTGGAGCAGGCCGATGAAACCGTAGCCACTGCGCTGGGTTTGGATGTGGGTGCGCAAGTGGCTTTCGTGGAGCGCCGCGCGCAGGTAGGCGGCCAACCGATTATGCTGCTGCGCACGTGGCTGACCTCCCGGCTGGCGGCCATGCTGGAGGCGCGCGACTTTGAGGACCGCTTGTTCGTGCAGGTGTTCCAGCGCGCCAATCTGACCATCGCGCGTTCGCGCGAGGCGCCCCTGGCCTGCGTGGCCGATGCCCACCAAGCCGCCCAGCTCGACGTAGCGATGGGCGTACCGCTGGTTCGCGTGCGCCGCATCGGCTATAGCGGCGCCGACGTGCCGATCTCCCTCACCTATTGCGATTTCTCGCCCGAGCGCTACACCCGCGAAGTCGACATCCGCGTGTTGCAGAACGATTGAACCAGCGCTGCGCCAGCACGGTGCAGAAACCGCGCCACATACCCCTGTGAGGGGACTTGTCTGCCTGGGGTAGTCAAGCTGGGCAGCGCCGCTTTTTCATCCAAGCGCCCATTTGCTGTGTTGTGACGCCGTCGTGCTGCACTGGCACGGCTGTTGCATTGACTCGCCCCGATTGTGCGGGGCGGGTTGAGCCGCCTTCCCCGCGAAGCAATCCACTCAACCGCGAATAACGGTCTTGGCCGGAAGTATTCGGGTTGAGGAGATCGATGCCTGCCAAGGCGCGATCTGGCCGGACATTCGCCCAAAACCTATCTAAAGCGGAAGTGCGGGACGAATGCAGATGGATTCTTTTTTGTGATTCACCACTCGGGGGAAATCAAACACTATGACAACACATCAGAAGACGGCCGCGGCCAAACTCACTGCCTGTGCCTTGACGGCAGTCGCGCTGTTGATGGGGGCAGCCGATGCGGGGGCAGTGGAATGGAGCGATACCTCGATCGGCTATCGCTACGGCACGCAGTTTGCCGAGCCGTTTGTGGGTGACGGCATTCACAAGAACATTTTCAACTTCACGCACGCCAGCGGATACAAGTACGGCACGAACTACCTGAACGTCGATTTCCTGCAGTCGGACAGCAAGGACGCCAACGCGCAGGAAGCCTATGTCGTGTATCGCCACACGCTCGATATTGGCAAGGTCTTCGACAAGAACCTCAGCGCTGGCCCGATTCGCGGCTATGGCCTGACCGCTGGCTTTGACTGGAACACCAAGAATGACCCCGGCTATGCGTCGAAGAAGCGCATGCTGGTGGTCGGGCCGACGGTGATGATGGATGTGCCGGGTTTCCTGAACATCAGCCTGCTGATGCTGTGGGAGAGCAACGAGCCGGTCGGGGTCACGAGCCGCTACCACTACAAGGCCCACCCGATGCTGAATGCGGCATGGGGTATCCCCATCGGCTCGACGGGTCTGTCGTTTGAGGGGTATGCCAACTACATCGCGGCCAAGGGCAACAACGAATTCGGCGGCGGCACCGCACCGGAGCTGAATATCGACGCCATGCTGATGTACGACCTGGGCACGCCGTTGCATCTGGGCAAGAACACGCTGCGCGTAGGGATTGAATACCAATACTGGCGCAACAAGTTCGGCAACCCGGCATCGGTGCCGGGCTCCCTGGCAAAAACGCCAATGGTGCGCGCCGAATACCACTTCTGATGGGCCACAGCCGGTAGTTGAGGTATTGGCGGGCTGTTTCCTTGTCACCACCCGCGTGTCGACAGCGCGGGCGTGGGTTGCCAACGGCGTCCGAAGATTCGGGCGCCGTTTTTTGTGGTGCAAGCCAACCGAGAGCCGTTAGCCGGTGCGCGCTAAGCGCACGGGAGGCTCGGCCGGTTGTGGCGAGTTCAACAGCATGGCGCCGCGCTGGGTGGCCACGAACACCGCCTCCGTTCGGCTGCGCACTTCCAGCCGGCGATACAGCGCATTGATATGCGCCTTGGCTGTCGCCTCCGAAATGCTCAGCATGCGGCTGATGGTTTTGACCGGGTGCCCGCGCGAGAGCAGCACGAGAATCTCATATTGCCGCTGGGTGAGCCCCAGTAATGCGGAATCGTCATGGCCATTGGATGCGCCAGCCGCCGAGGATTCAGCGCGGGCCAACACAACGGAGGCGGGCACATAACGGCCGCCGGCCAATACCAATTCCAATGCTGCAGCAATCAATTTTCCGGAATAGCTTTTCAGCAGATAGGCAGAAATATTCAATTGCATGAGCGCACGCACGTGCGCCGCTGAGTCGGTTTCACCCAGCACAGCAATATGTCTCGGATGCGGCTGTTGCAGCAGCCGAGAGAGGGCCGGCAGATCGTCGATGCCCGGAATGGGCAGGCCGATCAGGGCCAGTTCGGCGTCCGCATGCGCCGCAAGGTTTTCAAAAAGCGCCTCGTCCGGCTCGACGCTGACGACCTCGGAAATGGCCGGCAAGGACTGCAAAACGTGGGTGGCACCGGCACGCACCAAGGGGTGTGCCTCGACTACGATTGATTTCACTGCGCCGCCTGTCTGGTTATGGTTGTTTGCCCATGACCGGAATCAGCCGTTGCCTCGTCCATTTGGGTCGGCGCGATCCAAATACATACAGACGTGGCTGGTGGAAATGCAATGGCGCGCGGTTTCGGTATGTTTCCCCGTTCAACCGGTGGTCACCGCAGTACGGTGCCGCCGGGCCAAAACCTTGCTACGCCATTCAGGCGCAATTTCCTTCCGGTTTTCTTGTTTATGTCGCCAGGCGCGGAGGATATACCCCGCTAAAATCCGCAGAATAAATCCCCAGCATGCTTGTTGCACCCATCAATGGGATGTAAACCTTTTTGTTTACCCTGATCGGATGTGTGCTAGACCGGTATAGATATCAGGATCAGGCGGGAGCAGCTAGCCCCACTTCACGCCCATTGACTCGGGGCGAAATTGGGATCTGCGGTGGCGTAGGACAGGCGGGGAGCGTGGCGGCGGTGCCGCCGGGGCTTACTGCGCGACGACCGAGAAGCGCGGCATTGAAAGCGGCTGCTTGCCGTCGCGGCCGTAGGGGGTGCCGCCGCCATTATTGGCTGCGTGCAGGACAGACAGCGCGTTCTGCGTGGCACGCAGGCGCAGGTCGATCAGGGTGCCGTTGTCGATATTGCGCTGGCGCAGGGCGCGGGCCAGGGCGAGGTTCTCGTCGAACAGGCGGCTGGCGGTTTCATCCGAGCGCAGGTATTTCACCAGCCCGTACGGATCAGCGCCGCCGTGCTGCGCCCACCAGAGGCGGCGTTCGCGGTCGGCTTCGCCCAGGGCGGTGAGCTGGTTCTGCTTGGTTTGAGTAATGCGCTCGAGCTCGGCCATGTCGCCATCGCGCAACGCCTGGCTTTCGGCTTCCAGGGTTTGGGTGGCGGCGCGCAGCAGTTCCTGCTCGTCGGCAAGGGTGCGGATCAGCAGCGTGTTATCCATGGTGGCGACCTATCAGCGTGGGGAGCTTGGGCAGCCGCCGGCCCGCATGGGCTGAGCGCCACCCCGCCGCGATCAGCCCATGCGGGCCGGCGGCGTCATCAAAAATGAGGGACAGGCGCGGGAAGTGCCCCGTCAGGCCTTCTTGGTTCGTGTCGAGAGCAGCGACTGCGCGTCGGAAAGTGCCGCATCGGCGATCTTGCCGGCGTCCATCTTCAGCGTGCCATTCTTGATGGCGGCGCGAATTTGTTCGACGCGTGCTGCGTCGAAGTCGCCGCTGCCCACTTGGCGCGAGACTTGTTGAATGGAGAGCGACGGGGTGTCGCCACTGTGGCGCGTCGAGCCCGCAGCCGTGTTGCTGGCCGACGGTGTGCTCGTGGCGCGGGTCGACCCGGACGTGGCGTCCTTGGCCGGCACCACGGCGGGCGCGTTGTTGACGATATGGTTGATTTTCACAGGTGTCTCCGAAGAGCGCGTTCATCCTATCACCCATATCGGCCAACCCCGGGCCAAACTTTAGCGGCGGAATGCGATTGCACATCACACTGTGAAAGTGATCGATTCGCATCAAGCTGGGCTCAAAACTGCACGGCGACCACGCCAACCGACTGCGCAATCCCCGAGATGACGTTGCCGTTGGCGGTGCGTACCTGCGCCACTTGGCCAATGGCCGCCTGATTCAGTGCTCGCCCGTCACTTGTGACTTGAAAGCCACCTCCGTCGGCGACGAGTTTGACGGTCTGGCCCGCTTGCACGGCAATGGGCAAGCGCAGGCTCTCGGCGCGCAACGGCTGGTTGGGCGCCACGCTGGTGACGAGCACGCGGCCTACTACGTCGGCGGGTTGCTGCACCACAGAAGGCGGCAGCGCAGACAAGTCGCCCGTGCGCGCTTCCAGATCGCCCATATCGAGCGTCTTGCCCGGCGACAACTGGTGTGCGGCCACGTAATACGTTCCGCTGATCTGAATCGTGGCCGGCACCCATGCCGCCCAGGCGTGCGGCGAACGGCAGCGCACGCCCACTTGTATACGGCCGCGCAGGCGGTTGGCAGCGGGCAGCATCAGGTCGATCTGGTCACACGGCTGGTTGGCGATGCGCGGGTCGATGGGGCCGACTTCTACCGAGGCGCGCGGGGCGCCGGCGTCGTTGGTGCCGCCCAGGATGTCCAGTTGCGATTGCAGTTGCTGCTGAATCTGCATCTGGATGGCGGTCGGACCCGGGATGGTCGTAGCCGGCTGGTTGGCGGCGGCTGGCGCATAACCCACGCGCATCATGCCCTGGGCGCGCGCCAGGATCGGGTGCGCCAGGCTGGCGAACACGCCCAGCGCCAGCATCAGCAACAGCTTGCGTTGGCGCGCCGCAAAGGGAATGGCGACGGCCCGCGCGCGCCGGGACACGGCGAATGTCGGGTGGTGCGCGCTGCGTGCAAACCGCTGTGGCATGGCAAGCCTCCATCAAAAGTCCGGTGAAGTGTAGCCACGCGCGCGGAAGAGCCAAATGCGGAAATGTCGGCCAATCCCCCCCTTATTCGGACGAATGCACTTGCGCACCGGCCCCTAGACTTTGCAACGTGGTGAAGTCCCTGGCGTTGCGCGGTATCTGGTTTTGTCTCGCGTGACCTGCTCCGGTGGCCGTGTTCGTGGCGGCCGCGGGAATCGCAGACAGTCCTTTTCCACTGAGGTGCATGACGGCAACTCAGCAGCACGCGGTAACAAGCGGTTTTTGGAGACGGCATCGGCGGTTTTGAAGGGGCCGCCGGTGCCGCAGTCTCCACCCCCAACGGAATTTGGAACACAAACCCGGCGGGCGCGCCAGCAACAGGGCGCCGCGCGCAAGGAATACAGACATGGTCGACAAGCTGGATCAGTTGTTCGGTTTTCAGGAGCAGGCGCTGCGGCTGCGTTCGCAGCGGCACCAGCTTCTGGCGTCGAACATCGCCAACGCCGATACGCCGAACTACAAGGCGCGCGACTTCGATTTTCAGTCTGCGCTGCAGAACGCGGTCGGCCAGCAAAGCGGCAACAGCCTGCCGATGATGGCAACGGCAGCAGGCCATTTGACGACCACCGGCGCCCCGGCAGGCGATGTGACGCCGATGCAGGCGTCGCTATCTCAGCAGACCAAGGCGCTGCAGGGTGAGGTGCAGTACCGCACCTCGCAGCAGCCGTCCATTGACGGCAACACGGTGGATATGGACGGGGAGCGCATGCGCTTTGCCGACAACACGGTGCGTTACGAGGCCGACCTGAACATCGTGACGCAGAAGATCAAGTCGATGCTGGCGGCTATCCAGAACAGCTAGCACGGCGTACAGGGCAAGACGACTGCGCAGCAGCCAGGCGCGGCGAGAAAGAGGGGCGGGAGTGATGTGGCGCCCCGGGCCAGGCAGATCTGGCTCGGAGCGCGCCCTCACAACGGCAGATCAGACCCGGCAATTGCGCCGGGCACAGTATTCAGAAGACAGCGGAACCAACATGTCGCTATTCAAGGTGATGGATGTGGCTGGCAGCGCGCTCACCGCGCAGTCCAAGCGCATGAACGTAGTGGCCTCCAATCTGGCCAACGCTGAGAGCGTGACCGGGCCGGACGGCACGGCCTACCGCGCCAAGCAGGTGGTATTCACCCCCGCGCAGCAGACCGACGGCGATGCCTATGCCACGGGCGTGTCGGTCGACCGCGTGGTGGAAGACACCGTCACGCCCATGAAGCGCATGCACCAGCCGGGCAATCCGCTGGCCGATGCCGATGGCTACGTGACCATGCCCAACGTGGATCCGGTAGAAGAAATGGTCAACATGATTTCCGCCTCGCGCTCGTACCAGGCCAACGTGGAAGTCGCCAATACCACCAAGACGATGGCCTCCAAGGCCCTGACCCTGGGCCAATAACCGCCATTTCTAGCGACGCCCACCATAGCGAACTACGCGAGAGACCAACATGACCGTCAGCGCAACCAGCAACACCAGCAGCACCACGAACACCGGCAACCAGCTTGCTATCACCAGCGGCACCGATCTGCAGAACACGTTCATGCAACTGCTGGTCGCGCAGCTGAAGAACCAGGATCCGCTCAACCCGATGGACAACTCGCAGATGACCTCGCAGTTGGCGCAGATCAACACCGTCAACGGCATCCAGCAGTTGAACACCACGATGACCAACATGGCTACGCAGAACGCCGCCACGCAGGCATCGTCGCTGATCGGGCGCAGCGTGCAGGTGCCGTCGTCGTCGCTCACGCTGGCATCGGGCACGGCCAACTTCGGTATTTCGGTGCCCAACGGTGCAGACGACGTGGTCGTCACCATCAAAGATGCCAACGGCAACACCGTGCGTTCCGTTGATCTGGGCCAGATGGCACCGGGCAGCGGCAGCTACGCCTGGAACGGCAAGAACGACAGCGGCACTACGGTGGCCGACGGTACGTATTCGATTTCGGTCTCCGCCATGCTGGGCGGCAAGACCACCACGGCCAACGCCACGGGCGCCGACAAGGTGACGGGCGTGACCATTACCAACGGGACGACGCAGCTGCAACTGGCCTCGGGCAACACGGCCAAGCTGTCGGACATCACCACGATTCAATAACGCGGCGAACACCGCTTCCATACTTTCTCGGGAGAACACAATGGGATTCCAGCAAGGCCTGAGCGGTCTCGACGCCGCCTCCAAGAACCTCGACGTGATCGGCAACAACGTCGCCAACGCCAACACCGTCGGCTTCAAGAAAGCGACGGCCGAGTTTGGCGACGTGTACGCACGCTCGCTGGTGGGCGCATCGGACACCCAGATCGGGCAGGGCGTGAGCGTGACCAACGTGTCGCAGTCGTTCACGCAGGGCAATGTGACCATTACCGGCAACCCGCTGGACATCGCGATCAACGGCACGGGCTTCTACCGCACGGTCGATACGAGCAGCGGTCAGGTGTCGTACACGCGTAACGGCCAGTTCCACACCGACAAGAACGGTTTCATCTTGTCCGCCACGGGCCAGAACCTGACGGGCTACGGCGTGGACAGCGCCGGCAAGGTCAACACCGCTGTACTGACCAACCTGCAGATTCCGGTGAACGACCTGGCACCGCTTGCCACCACGAACACGACGTTCGGCATCAACCTGGATGCGGCCGCAACCCCGCCGACCACCACGCCCTTCTCGAACACCAACTCGGCGACGTTCAACCACTCCGTGTCGGAGCAGGTGTACGACGGCACGGGCACGGCGCACATGCTGACCAACTACTACGTGCGCACCGCCACTGGCTGGGACGTCTACTCGCAGGTGGATGGCAACAACCCCACCGGCGGTAACCCGCTGACGTCGCTCACGTTCAACAGCAACGGCCAGCTGACGTCTTCGCCCAGCAAGGTTGCCGTGGCGTTCGGCGGCATGAGCATCGCCAGCATGGACTTTACGGGCACCACGCAATACGGCGGTGGCTACAACGACACCGCGCCCGGCGTCGCGCAAGACGGCTACGCCACGGGCCGCCTGGCCAGCTACTCGGTCGGTACCGACGGTATCGTCACGGCGCGCTATTCCAATGGCCGCACGGCCACGCTGGGTCAGATCGCCATGGCCAACTTCAAGGCACCGGAAGGCCTGCAGAGCATCGGCGGCAACCAGTGGGTGGAAACGTCCAACTCGGGTGCGCCCAACCTCGGCACGCCGGGCATGGGTTCGTTCGGCCTGCTGCAGTCGTCGGCGGTGGAGCAATCGAACGTGGACTTGAGCCAGGAGCTGGTCAACATGATCGTGGCCCAGCGCTCGTACCAGGCCAATGCGCAGACCATCAAGACGGAGGATACGATCCTCCAGACCTTGGTCAGCATGCGTTAAGCCATAGCAGGAGCCCACCACAATGGATCGTTCGATCTACGTGTCGATGACTGGCGTGAAGCACCTGTTCGACCAACAGGCGGCCAGCGCCAACAACCTCGCCAACGCCAGCACGACGGGTTTCAAGGCCCAGATCGATGCGTTCCATTCAGTGGGCGTGCAGGGCGACGGTTCGCCCACGCGCAGCTATGTGATGGCCTCGGCCATCGGCACGGACCTCACGCCTGGCCCGATCGAAACCACTGGCCGCAGCCTGGACGTGGCCATCGACGGGCAAGGCTTCTTTGCCGTGCAAACGCCGGATGGCAGCGAGGCCTACACCCGCGCCGGCACGTTCCAGGTAGGGCCGGACGGCACGATCCAGACGCTCTCCGGCCAGCCCGTGCTGGGTGACGGCGGCCCGATCACGCTGCCGCCCGATACCACGGTGCAGTTTGCCAAGGACGGCACGGTCAACGCGATCAGCGCCGACAACCGAACGCCCCCCGTGGCGCTTGGCCGTCTGAAGCTGGTGAATATCGAGCCTGCCAACATCGACCGCGGTACCGACGGCCTGTTCCGCCAGCGCGACGGCCAGGATGCCGCCGTGGACGAGAAGGTGCGCATTACGGGCGGTGCGCTGGAGGGCAGCAACGTCAATCTGACCGATTCGCTGGTCAACATGATTGAGATCTCCCGCCAGCTCGAGATGCAGATGAAGTCGCTGCACACGAGCGACTCGAACGCACAGTCGGCCAATGAACTGCTGCGCCACGCCTGATCGGCTGGCGCATAACTGAATCAACCAAGGACTCGAACATGATTCGCTCCCTGTGGATTTCCAAAACCGGGATGGACGCGCAGCAATCGCAGCTGGACGTCATCTCGAACAACCTGGCGAACGTCAACACGACGGGCTTCAAGCGCTCGCGCGCCGTGTTCGAAGACTTGCTGTATCAGAACGTGCGTGAGCCGGGTGCGCAGTCGTCGCAACAGACCACGCTGCCCTCGGGCATGCAGATCGGCACGGGTGTGCGCATTGTCGCCACCGAACGCCTGCACACGCAGGGCAACCTGCAGCAGACCGGCAACTCGACCGACGTGGCCATCAACGGCAACGGCTTCTTCCAGGTGCAGATGCCGGACGGCACGCTCGCCTACACGCGTGACGGTAGCTTCCAGGTCAACGCGCAGGGGCAGCTTGTGACGGCCGCGGGTTACCCGGTGCAGCCGGCCATTACCGTGCCGCAAAACGCAACCAGCCTCTCCATCGGCAAGGACGGCATTGTGACGGTCACCACGCCGGGCTCGGTCAACAGCACGCAGGTGGGCACGTTCCAACTGGCCAACTTCATCAACCCGGCCGGCCTGCGCAGCATGGGTGAAAACCTCTACGCAGAAACCGAAGCGTCGGGCACGGCCAACCTCGCTAACCCGGGCTCCAACGGTATCGGCGCGCTCAACCAGAACTACGTGGAAACGTCCAACGTGAACGTGGTGGAAGAGATGGTCAACATGATCCAGACGCAGCGCGCGTACGAGATCAACAGCAAGTCGGTGCAGACGTCCGACCAGATGCTCGAAAAGCTGTCGCAGCTCTAAGCTGTGCGGCGCAGTTTTTAAGGAAGTCGTGCGATGCAAACCCCCCCGGTCTACTCGCTTACGGATAGCGGCCGCGCTGTCCGGTTCGTTCGATTGGCTGTGCTCGGCACGGCCACCTTGCTCGCTTCGGCGTGCGGCTTCCTGCCGCCGCAGGCCCCGATCGTGCAGGGGCCGACCACGGCGCGCCCGCCGATGCCGGTGATGGCGCCGCGCCAGAACGGAGCGATCTACCAGGAAGTGGCATCGGGCAGCGGCGGTTTTCGCGGCATGTTTGAGGACCGCCGCGCACACATGGTGGGCGACACCATCACCATCGTGATCACCGAGAACACGGCGGCCAGCAAGCAGATGACCGGCACCGTAGACCGCAGCGGCAGCATGAGCGCCTCGGTGCCCACCTTCGCGGGCATGAACGCCGGCGTGTTGTCTCTGCTGGGCGTGTCGGCCACCGACGCCAACAAGTTCGACAGCAAGGGCGCGAATGGCGCGCAGAACAACTTCACGGCCACCATCACCGTGACGGTGGTGGAGGTGCTGTCCAACGGCAATCTGGTGGTCAGCGGCGAGAAGCAGACCGCCGTGGGGCAGGGCACCGAGTCCGTCAAGTTCTCGGGTGTGGTCAACCCGACCACCGTCAACAACCAGAACACGGTGCTGTCCACCCAGGTGGCGGACGCACGCATGGAATATCGCGGCACGGGCTATGTGGCCGAGTCGCAGCAGATGGGCTGGCTGTCACGGTTCTTCCTGACCGTGTCACCGTTCTAAGGGATCAGCCATGACTTTGCTTCGAACGCGGTTACATCGAATCCTTGGCGCGGCCCTGCTGGCACTGAGCGCAATCAGTGGCGCGGCCCATGCCGACCGCATCAAGGATCTGACCACCATCGCTGGCGTGCGTGAAAACGCGCTGATCGGCTATGGCCTCGTCGTGGGCCTCGACGGCAGTGGCGACCAGACCACGCAGACGCCGTTCACGATCCAGAGCTTCAATAACATGCTCACGCAGTTTGGCATCAACGTGCCGGCCGGTGCGAGCATCCAGCTCAAGAACACTGCCGCCGTGGTGGTCACGGCTTCGCTGCCCGCGTTTGTGCGGCCAGGCCAGACCATTGACGTGACGGTGTCGTCCATCGGCAATGCCAAGAGCCTGCGCGGCGGCACGCTGCTGCTCACGCCGCTCAAGGGCGTGGATGGCCAACTGTATGCGCTGGCGCAGGGCAACGTCGTGATCGGCGGCGCGGGCGCGTCGGCCAACGGCAGCAAGGTGCAGATCAACCAGCTCGGCGCCGGCCGCATTGCCAACGGTGCCACGGTGGAGCGCGCCGTGCAGGCCACGGTGGGCGAGGCCGGCAGCATCCAGCTCGACACCGGAACGACGGATTTCGGCACCGTGCAGAACATTGTCTCGGCCATCAACAAGCAATTTGGCAGCGACACGGCCCAAGCCGCCGATGGCCGCACGATCAACGTGCGCGCGCCGGCCCTGGCGTCGGATCGCGTTGGCTTTGTCGCCAAGCTGCAGAACATTGAAGTGACGCCGGCATTGGCCGCTGCGCGCGTGGTCATCAACGCCCGCACAGGTTCGGTGGTGATGAACCAGCTCGTCAAGCTGGAGCCCTGTGCGGTGGCGCACGGCAGCCTGTCGGTCACCATCAGCACCGAGCCGGTGGTGAGCCAGCCGGCGCCGTTCTCGCAAGGGCAGACGGTGGCGGGCGCGCGTTCCAACATCGAAGTCAAGCAGCAGGGTGGCAGCCTCATCAACGTGAAGGGCGGCACCAACCTGGCGGACGTGGTCAAGGCCATCAACGCGATTGGCGCCAACCCGCAAGACTTGATCTCGATCCTGCAGGCGATGAAGGCAGCCAACGCGCTGCGCGCCGATCTGGAAATCATCTGATGCCGGGGATGCAGCAATGACAATAAACTCCTCCGACCTCACCAGCCGCCTGGCGCTCGATTCCAAGGGTTTCGAGTCGCTCAAGCAGACGGCGCGCACCGATCCGACCGGCGCCACCAAGACCGTCGCCAAGCAGTTCGACGCGATTTTCGTGAACATGATGCTCAAGCAGATGCGCGATGCATCGCCGCAGAACGGGCTGTTCGATTCGTCATCGAACAAGATGTATACATCGATGCTTGACCAGCAGCTCTCGCAGACCATGGCCGCGCGCGGCGTGGGCGTGGCGGACCAGCTTCTGAAGCAGATGCTGCGTCAGGCCAACCGCGTGAATCCCGATGCGTCCACAACGCCGGTGAACACCGCGCTGTCGAATACCACCGCCACCAACACTGCCTTGCCGGGCGCTGCCGGTTCTGCGACGGATGCCGCCAAGGCCATCGCCCGGTCGTCGCTCAACAGCATTGCTGCATCGGCCGCCACGGGCACGGAAGACGACGGCTCGGGCATCAGCACCGTGCCGCGCCCCGGCCTGGAAGAACGTGTGCAGCGCGCTTTGGCTGCCCTGCGCAAGCAGGCGGAAGCCGAAAGCAAGTCCGCCAACGCTCTGGCTGATGTGGATTTGTCGACCGTGGCGTCTGAGCCTGGCGGCAGCCGCATGGCCAGCTTCTACAACAAGCTGATCGGCCACGCTTCGCAAGCGGCACAGGAAACCGGCATCCCGGCCAATTTCATGATTGGCCACGCCGCGCTGGAATCCGGCTGGGGCCGCCGCGAAATCAAGGCCAAGGATGGCTCCAACACGCATAACCTGTTCGGCATCAAAGCCGGCGGCTCGTGGACGGGCAAGACCGCAGTGGTGACCACCACCGAATACATCGGCGGCGTCGCCCACAAGGTCCAGGAGAAGTTCCGCGCCTACAGCTCGTACGCCGAGGCGTTCAAGGACTACGCCAGCCTGCTGTCCAACAACCCGCGCTACAGCAATGTCGTGGCGGCGGGCAATGGCAACGATGCAGCGTCGTTCGCCAAGGGCCTGCAGCGCGCCGGCTACGCCACCGACCCGAACTACGCCCACAAGATCATGGCGGTGCTCAAGCAGATTGCTTGAAGTGAATTAATCGTCATATTTCAACGCATCGGCCGGCTCAAGTTTGTTCTTGACCGGCCGATGTTGTTTGTAGGCTTCATCTCGGCGGCATCGTGCCGCCTGTACCAGGGCAATCCGCGAGACAACCATGAGCAGCTCCCTCTTGAACATTGGCGCCACCGGCCTACGGGTTGCCGATATCAATCTGCAGGTGACCGGCAACAATATTGCCAACGCCAACACGCCCGGCTATTCGCGCCAGGAAGCTGTGCAGACGGAAAACATTCCGATGTACGCCGGCGTCGGCTATCTGGGGCAGGGTGCCAACGTCACGACCGTCAAGCGTATTTACGACCAGTTCCTGACCGCACAGGTACAAAGCGGCCAGGCGGCCACCAGCGCCGCGGACCAGCTCAACAGCCTGGTTTCCGGCCTGAGCAAGTACATGTCGGACAGCAACAGCGGCCTGAGCTCCGCGCTGACTAGCTTCTTCAACAGCGCAGACAGCCTGGCGTCCAACCCGTCGAGCACGACCGCACGCCAGGTTTTCCTGAACGCAGCGGCCGGCCTGCAGCAACGCTTCAATTCGATTTCCGGCCAGATGAATGCGCTGTCTGGCCAGGTCAACACGCAGGTGCAGACGCAGATCAGCTCGGTCAACGGCACCGCGCAACAGATCGCTTCCCTGAACGACCAGATCGCCAAGGCCGAGGCCTCGACCGGCCAGCCCGCCAACGACCTGCGCGACCAGCGTGATCAACTCGTGCAAACGCTCAACCAGTCGATCAAGGCGAGCGTGGTGCAGACCGGCGACGGCCAATACAACATCTACGTCGGCAACGGTCAGGCGCTGGTGCAAGGCAACCAGAGCTACCAGTTGACGCCGGTGCCATCCCAGTACGATCCGACGCAACTGTCGGTGGGCTACAAGAGCCCGGCTGGCACCGTCACGATTGACGACAGCCAGCTCGGCGGCGGTACGCTGGGCGGGTTGATGGATTTCCGCCGCAACACGCTCATCCCGGCGCAGAACAGCCTCGGCCGTCTGGCCACCGCCGTGTCGGCCGACGTGAACGCGCAGAGCAAGCTCGGCATGGACGCCAACGGCAAGATGGGCACGGACTTGTTCTCCGTGGGCGCGCCGAGCGTGGCGGCCAGCACCAACAACACCGGCAGCGCCACGGTCACGGCCAGCATCACCAACGCCAACGCGGGGCAGGGCTACGACTACCAGATCAAGTACCAGGGCGGCGCCTACACCGTTTCGCACTATCCGGACGGCTCGGCCTCCATTACGGTGACGAGCTGGCCGACCACCGTCGACGGCATCACGCTCAACGTATCGGGCACCATGAACAGCGGGGATTCGTTCCTGGTGCGCCCGACGGCCAACGCCGCATCGACCATGCAGACGTTGACCACCGACTACCACAACGTGGCGGCAGCGTCCCCGGTGGTGCTCACGCAGGGCAGCAACAACACGGGCAGCGCCACGGTGCCGTCCATTGGCGTGGACAGCACGTATGCCGGTTCGCCGCTCGCCTCGCCGGTCACGCTCACCTACAGCTCCGCCGTGGGCGGTTCGCTGTCGGGCTTTCCGGGCAGCGTGACGGTCACCGCCAATGGCACGTCCACCACCTACACGGGCGGCACTGCACCGTACACCCAGGGTGCCACGTATGCGTTCAACGGCGTGCAGATGACGCTGTCGGGCTCGCCGGGCAATGGCGATACCTTCACCGTTGCGGCCAACACCGCCAACAGCACCGACAGCGGCAACGCCAGCGCGTTGGCCAAGCTGCGCAATGCCACGCTGCTCGACGGCGGCACCAGCTCGATTGGCTCGGCCTGGAACACGCTGGTCACGCAAGTGGGCGTGCAGGCCAATACCGCCAGCACCAACCTGACGTCGCAGAAGGCGCTGCTGGCGAGCTCGACGTCGCAGCAGCAATCCGTGTCGGGCGTGAACCTCGATGACGAGGCGATGAACCTGATGAAGTACCAGCAGGCCTATCAGGCGTCAGCCAAGGTGATGCAGACGGCCAATACGCTGTTCGATTCGCTGCTGTCGATCGCCAACGGCTAACCGGTTCGGTGTACCCGCCACTGAAGAATCACGCCCCTCTGCCGATAACGCTCTAAAGAAGCCTTCCGTCCGGACCGATCATGCGAGTCAGTACCGCCCAGTTCTTCGCGCTCTCCAGCGCCTCGATGCAGAACACGCAGTCAAATCTGTTGACGCTGCAGCAGCAGATTTCGAGCGGCATCGCCCTCAACAGCGCGGGCGACAACCCCAGCGCGTTTGGCCAGATGGCGCAATTGCAGCAGACGCAAGACGCCAACGACCAGTACCAGGCCAACCGCGACGCCACCGATGCCCGCCTGACCAACGTGTCGTCGGCCCTGACCAACCTGGTGACGACGCTGCAGCAGGGCAAGCAATCGCTGGTGGGCGCCAACACCTCGCTGATGACGGATTCGCAGCGCATTGGCGTGCTGGCACAGGTCAAGCAGCAGTATCAGCAGTTGCTGGCAACGGCCAACCAGCGTGATGCCTCGGGTGTGGCGCTGTTTGGCGGTGCCAACGGCACGACCGATCCCTTCGTCAGCACCAGCGGTTCGGTGCAATACGTGGGGACCGGCCAGCCGCCCACGGTGCAGGTGTCGCAAAACATTTCGATGCCCAATTCGGTGTCGGGCGATTCGGTATTCGTGCGCATTGCCAATACGGACCCGGCCAACCCGAACACCAACCAGAGCATCTTCAAGACGTACGAGAACCTGATCACGGCACTGTCGACGCCGATCAACTCCGCCACCCAGGCCACGGACGTTGCCAACCTGCAGAAGGCCGTGCAGACCGCACAGGGCAATCTGGACAACGCCTATCAGGTGGCGCTGCAGGCGCAGGTGACGGTGGGTACGCAGCAAGCGCAGATCACCACGCTCAACAGCAGCGGTTCGAATTACGGCGAGCAGTTGAAGGAGCAGATCTCCAAGCTGCAGTCGGTGGATTACACCAGCGCCATCTCGCAGTTCTCGCAACAGCAGGTGTCGCTGCAGGCCGCTCAGAAGACGTTCACGGCCATGCAGGGCATGTCGCTGTTCCAGTACATCAATCCTTGATCTGCCGGGGGCGGGCGGCAGGGGGCGCGGCGTATCATGTCGGCTCACCTACCGTCGGGATTGGCTATGCCCATCCAATACCTTCGCCGCCTGACCAGCCCTGAACGCTCGGAGGACGCCAATCGGCGCCTCGGGCAGTCCCTTGCCTTCGTGGCGGGTGCCGCCAACGCTGGCGGATTCCTCGCCGTCAAACAATACACATCGCACATGTCCGGCATCGTCTCGGCGATGGCCGATGACCTTGTGCTGGGCGACGTGGTACTCGTGCTTGCGAGCTTTGCCTCGCTGCTGGCGTTTCTGTGCGGAGCCGCCTGTACGGCGGTACTCGTCAACTGGGGCCGCCGGCGCAGCACGCAAAGCGAGTTTGCGCTGCCCCTCATGCTGGAGGCTGCGCTGCTGCTGCTCTTCGGGCTGATGGGCACGTCGCTCGGGCAATACCGCGTCGTGTTCGTGCCGGCCACGGTGGCGCTGCTGTGCTTCTTGATGGGGCTGCAGAACGCCATCATCACCAAGATTTCGAAGGCGGAGATCCGCACCACGCATGTGACCGGTCTGGCGACCGATATCGGTATCGAAATCGGCAAGGCGCTGTACTGGAACCACGGCCATCCCCATCTGCCGACGGTGGTCGCCAACCGGCCCAAGCTGCGGCTGCTGGCCTCGCTGCTGGGGATGTTTTTCGTGGGCGGCGTGACGGGCGCCCTGGGCTTCAAGCACCTGGGCTATGCGGCGACCATTCCACTGGCATCGATCCTGATGCTGCTGGCCGTGGTGCCGGTGGTGGACGATCTCATGTCGCACCGCCGATAGGCGTGTCGCTCAGCGCAGCACCAGCCCGACGCCGATGGCGCAGCCCAGCACGATGAGCCACGGCACGGCTGTTTTGACGACGATGGTGCGCAGCCAGTCGCCATCATCTGCCCGCCGCATGGAACGAAGCAGCCCGCCCGCCAGCAGCACCTCGAACGCGGCTTCCGACAGCAGCATCGGCCCTTGCGTGTAGAAGTACGTCAGCACGCCCAGGCATGCGGCTGCAGCGGCCGCCACCACCGCAATCACCAGCACGATGGGTAGCGCTTCGTCGGCGGACGACAGGCCGTCGGTCACGCTGCCGGCATCGCCCAGTAAGGACGTGTCGCCGGCACTCGCAAAGGGTTCGAAGTCGGCTGAGGCACCGGCACCGCTGAAGGTGCCGCCGTGGTCGCCGATGTGGGTCGCTGCCCGGCTCGCGTTCCCCCCGATGCGCGGCAGGCCGAAATCAAAGTCGAGACTGACTCCGTCGCTACCGCCGTCACTACCCGCGCTCGCGCGTTGCGCCTTGCGGCGCTGCGTGAACCCGGTGTAGAGCAACCACAGCTTGATGGCGACGAGCATCGCCAGCCAGGCGCACACGGTGGCCACGGCATACCGCCATGGACGCGAATCCAGCCCCGCCCAATGCAGCGTCTTGCTGCAAGCCACGCCCCACGTCAACGACCAAAGCACGATCAGCACGACGTGAAACCGCAGCGCAAATCGTGCCGCCAGCCGGCGGCCGATGTCGCGTTTGAGCCGGAACTCCGAAGCGGCGTTCGGGGTGGCTTGCTGCTTAGGCCGCTTCGAGCTTGCAGACTTCATGCAGCGTATTGAGGCGTCGCACCGGATCGGTCACGAACGGGTTGGTTTCATCCCATGCGTAGCCGGCCAGGATCGCGCTGATCATGCGGCGGATCCCCGGCGAGTGGCGCGGGTGGAAGATGATGTCCTGCAGCTCGCCCGTGTACCAGCGCTCGACGAAGGCGCGGAAGGTGTCGACACCCTTGCGCAGCGGCCGGTCGTAGTCGGTCAGCCAATCGACTGCTTCGCCGTCGAGCTGGCGCAGGAGCGTGCGCGTGGCCAGCTCGGCTGAGCGCAGCGCAATCGTCACGCCCGACGAGAACACCGGGTCGAGGAACTCGCCCGCGTTGCCGAGCAGCGCGTAGCCGGGGCCATACAGGCGTTCGACGTTCGCGGCATAGCCGCCGATCTGGCGCACAGGCATCAGGAATGGTGCGTTGCCGATCAGCGCGGCGATATTCGGCTCGGCCTGGATAAGGCGGCGCAGGGTGGTCTCGCGTTCGGCTTCCGGCACGTCGAGGAAGCTGGCTTCAGCCACGCAGCCTACCGACGAGCGGCCGCCGGCCAGCGGGATCATCCAGTACCAGACGTCGCGGCGCTCGGGGTGCACGGCAATGCAGATCTTGTCGCGGTCCGTGCTGCCGGCGGGCAGCGCGTCGCGCACGTGTGAGAACAACGCCGCGCGAGTCGGCATGCCGGTGGGCGCTTCGAGGTTCAGCAGGCGCGGGAGCACACGGCCAAAGCCGCTCGCGTCGAGCACAAAGCGCGCGTGTACGGCATAGGCGTTGCCGGCCTCGTCTTCCACTTCCAGTACGGGAGCGTCGCCAGGCTGCATGGCGCGCACGGTGTGGCCGAAACGCACTTCAGCGCCTTGCTGGGCGGCGCATTGAATCAGCACGTTGTCGAATGCTGCGCGTTCGACCTGATACGTCGTGCCCCAGCCGGCGGAGTGCTTGTCGCGAAAATCGAATGCGGCGCTTTTATCACCGTGCACGAAATGCGCGCCGTTCTTGTATTGGAAGCCGGCTTCGACAACGGCCTGCAGCATGCCCGCCTGCTCCAGGTAAGCCATGCTTTGCGGCAGCAGGCTTTCGCCAATGGAGAAACGCGGAAAATGCTGTCGCTCCAGCACCAGTACGTTGCGCCCGGCCTGCCGCAGCAGCGCCGCAGCCACCGCCCCCGAGGGGCCCGCGCCAATGATGGCGACGTCAACGTGTTCGTGCTGTTCGATTGTTTGAGGGGTGGAGTGCATTATCGGTTGTGAATATCGCTGTCTGTTTGGCCGCGGCCGAGATAACGGGCGAGCTTACGTCTTCCGGTTCGCTTTGAAAACCGGCATTCATTGTCGGTACAATGCGCCAGCCTTGTACCTGCGCCCATTTTCAGAGCCACATTGTTCATCCATGGAAACCACTTCAACGCCTGCGCATGTTGGTTCGTTTGTACCGGAAACCGCATTTGGTGTCTGGTTCCTGCGCACGTATACGTGGGAGCACCATGTGCTGCGCGTCGCCATCAACGACCTCAAGCGGCTGATCACCACGCCGTTGCCTGAGGCGCCCGTACTGGTGGATGTGGGTTGCGGCCAAGGTATTTCATTCCGGCTGCTGGAGAAAGCGTTTGCTCCGCAGCGCATTGTCGGTGTGGATTGCCATGCGCCATCGCTCGATGCAGCTCGTAAGGCCGGAAACGCCATCGGCACGCCAGTGGAGGTCATGCACGGCGATTGCGCCGCACTGCCGCTGCCCGACGCCTGCGCAGACATCGTCTTCTGCCACCAGACGTTTCACCATCTTGTCGAGCAGGAGCGTGCGCTGGCCGAATTTCGCCGCATCCTGAAACCGGGCGGCGTGCTGCTGTTTGCCGAATCGACCGATGCGTACATCAAATCGTGGGTGATCCGTTTGCTGTTCCGGCATCCCATGGAAGTGCAAAAGAGCGCCGACGGTTATCTGCAGATGCTGCGTGCCGGTGGTTTCGCGTTTGAGCAGCGCAACGTGTCGCTGCCGTATCTCTGGTGGAGCCGCGCAACGGATTTCGGCCTGTTCGAGCGCCTGGGCCTGCACCATCCCAAGCCGGGTAAGCGGCGCGAGACGCTCGTCAACGTCGCCGCCACCAAGCCCGCGGCCTGATCGGCTGTGCCAAGTCTGCCGGCGAACCCTCCCGCCGGCAGCGTCCGTTAGCACGTTACTTCTTCAGGGTCACAACCTCGCCTTTCAGGGCCACGCCGGACATGAGCGCGCCCGAGCCGCACGTGAATTCCGTCGCGCTGGCCGTCAGGTTGTTCTTGTAGTTGCTCTTGATGTTGATGACCGCGTTGCCGCCCATCTCGCGGGCACGCTCCTGCAGCGCCAGCACGGCCGACAGGAAGACGTACTGGCAAGCGGCTTCATCGCTGCGGCCGACACCGTTGGTCTTCTTGTTGGTGGCGATCTCGCCCATCGACTTCACCACGGCCTTGTGCTTCTGGTCTGCAAAGCTCAGTGCGATATCGCTGCCGACCTTCTCCGAGCCGGGGCTCTTGAGCGCGGCCTCGATCGAGTAGGTCTCGACATCGTTGCGGGCGAAGGCGGCGGTGCTTATCGTGGCGACGCACAGGGCAGCCAGCATCAGGTGACGTTTCATTCCAGACTCCTTGTTGTTGTATTGCGGTTGGGGAAGGGGCTGCCAGAACGGATTGCCGATTACGGATTACTTGGCGGATTCGACCGTCACCAGCTCGCCGCTCACGCGCAGCGCGGCCGACACGCCGCTGACGCCACAGGTGTAGTTGTTGGCGTCTTTGCTCACGGTGGAGTGGAACCAGGTCTTGATGTTGATGACGGCGTTGGCCCCCCGGTCGTGCGCGGCGTTGGTGAGCTGGCGCAGCGCGTCGGCCAGTGTGGCGTTGCAGATTTCGACCTCGGTGGCGGTCTTGCGCGGCGGGTGCGACGACTTGGTGACTTCGCCCAGTTGGGTCACCACGGCCGGGTGCGGCTGATCACCAAAGTACAAGGCGACCCCGGGCGCGAACTGCTGCGATTGCAGCACCGGCTGGATCGGGTACGTCATCACCTCGGTGCCTGCGTAGGCCACCTGGGTGAGCATGGCCAGTGCGCCGGCGGCCAGTAGCAGTGGGGTCTTCATCGAGAGCACTCCTGTTCTTGTTGTTGCGTTGAGAAATCGCCATCTCTGGCATCAAACATCAGCCCGGCGCAACTGCCGCCGAAGCCGAAGGAAATCGACAGCGCACGGCTGATTTGCGCAGGGCGCGTCTTCCGTACCAGCGGCAGGCCCATCACCGCCGGGTCGGGCGTTTCAATGCCGACCGAGCCCGCGACAAAGCCGTCGCGCATCATCAGCAAGGTATAGATGGCTTCGTGCGCGCCTGCTGCGCCCGGTGGATGCCCGGTGAGCCCTTTGGTGGACGAGAACGCCGGCACTTCCGCGCCGAACACGGCTTGCAGGGCCAACACTTCTTCCACGTCGCCCGATGGCGTGGAGGGGCCGTGGGTGTTGATGTAGTCGGGCGGCGCACCTGCCTCGTCCAGTGTTGCTTGGATGGCGCGCGCAATGCCGGGCGCGCGGGGCGACACCATGGAGCCCACATCGGTGCTCTGCCCAAAGCCGGTCAGCTCGGCATAGATGCGGGCGCCGCGGGCCTGCGCATGCGTGAGCGACTCCAGCACCAGCATGCCGGCGCCCGAGCCCAGCACGAAGCCATCGCGTGCGGTGTCGTAGGGGCGCGATGCACGTCTGGCGTGCTCCGGCGTGTCACCCGGCGCCCGCGAGAGCGCGCCCATGGCGTCGAAGAACAGTGCGTAGCTGTCGTGCAGTTCTTCCGCGCCGCCGGCGAGCATGATGTCCTGCTGGCCCGAGCGAATCCAATGCGCAGCCTGCCCAATGGCCAGGGCCGACGTGGTGCACGCAGATGACGGCGAATAGCTGATGCCGCCCAGTCCGAATACCTGCGCGAGGTTGGCTGACACCGTGCTGCTCATCACCTGCGGCACGATGTAGGGCGAGGCGCGCTCCACACCGCGTACGCGTACGCCATCCAGCGCGGTGTCGTACGCAGCCAATGCGCCGCTGCCCGAACCCGCAACCAGGCCAGCGCGCGGCGATTGCAGCGCTGCCATGTCGAGCCCGGCATCGTCGACGGCCTTGCGCGCGGCGTGACAGGCCATGCGCGCCGTCTCGCCCATAAAACGCTCGAATTTGCGCGCAAACGGCGGTTCGTCCTGCACGGAGGCCAAACCCGCTACCTGGCATGACAGCCCCATCGCCTGCCAAGCCGGCATGGGCACCAGCCCCGAGCGCCCATCGCGCAGCGCGGCGGAGACCGCGTCGAGCGTATTTCCCAGGCAACTCACGATGCCCAGGCCCGTCACGACCACGCGTTCGGGCGCGCCAGATGTGCACGATGAGGGGGACAACCGGCGAGCGTGCATCAGTCGACGCGCTTGAAGATCAGCGACGTGTTGATGCCGCCGAACGCAAAGTTGTTGCTCATCACGTAGTCGACATGCAGCTCGCGTGCGCTGCCGGCGATGTAGTCAAGCGGCGCGCAGGCTGGGTCGACGTTTTCCAGATTGAGCGTGGGCGCGAACCAGTTGCGCTTCATCATCTCGATGGTCCACCACGCTTCGATGGCGCCGCATGCGCCCAGCGTATGGCCGATGTAGCTCTTGAGGGAGCTGATGGGCATCGACGGGCGGAACACCTCGGCGGTGGCCTGGCTTTCGGCGACGTCGCCCAGGTCGGTGGAGGTGCCGTGGGCGTTGACGTAGCCGATGGCGTCTTGCGAGAGGCCGGCGTCTTGCAGCGCAAGCCGCATGGCATGGCTCATCGTCGCGGCGGTGGGCTGCGTCATGTGCGCGCCGTCAGAGTTGCAGCCGAAACCGACCACCTCCGCGTGGATGCGTGCCCCGCGTGCGCGGGCGTGGTCATAGTCTTCTAGCACCAGCGTGGCCGCACCTTCGCCCACCACCAGGCCGTCGCGTGCCTTGTCAAAGGGGCGAGGCGTGAGGTGCGGTTCGTCATTGCGTGTGCTGGTGGCGTAGAGCGTGTCGAACACCGCCACGGCCGGTGCGGAAAGCTCTTCCGCGCCGCCGGCCAGCATCAGCGTTTGCTTGCCGGTGGCGATGGCCTCGTACGCATAGCCGATGGCCTGGCTGCCAGATGCACATGCGCACGAGGTGGGGATGATGCGGCCCTTCAAGTCCCAGAACAGCGCCACGTTGACAGCCGTGGTGTGCGGCATCATCTGCACGTAGCTGTTGGACGTCACGCCCTGCATCGAGCCCGTATCGAGCATGCTGCCGAACGCGCGAATCGGCTGTACCGAGCCCGACGACGAGCCATACGCCACGCCCATGCGGCCATCGGCGATGGAGGTGTCGCCCGTGAGCCCGGCATCGGCCAGTGCCATTTCGCTCGCGCGCACGGCGTACACCGACACCGGCCCCATCGAGCGTGTCTTCTTGCGCGGGTAGTCCGCGGGCGTGGTGAAGGCTGGCAGTGGCGCGGCCAGGCGCGCGTGCAGGGTGTCGAAGTAGTCCCACTCCGGCATGCGGCGCACGGCGTTGCGGCCTGCTTCGATGGCGGATTGGATTTCGCTCCACTCGGAGCCCAGGGCGGTCACGCCGCCCATGCCCGTCACAACAACGCGCTTCATCAGACGATCCCACCGTTGACGCCAATCACTTGCCGCGTGACGTACGACGCCGCGTCCGACATCAGAAAGCCCACCACTGCTGCGACTTCCGCCGGCTGCCCGACGCGGTTCATCGGCACGGTCTGCAGCGCGTGGTTCAGATGCTCCATGTTCGACAGCATTTCGGTCTCGATCAACCCCGGCGCCACGCAGTTCACGGTGATGTTGCGCGAGGCCAGCTCCACCGCCAGCGCCTTGGTCGCGCCGATCAACCCGGCCTTGGCGGCGCTGTAGTTGACCTGTCCGCGGTTGCCCATCACGCCCGACACGGACGCGATGGTGACGATGCGCCCGCCCTTGCGTGCACGCACCATCGGCATGGTGAGCGGGTGCACCACGTTGTAGAAGCCGTCCAGGCCGGTTTCCAGCACGATGTCCCAGTCTTCATCCGTCAATGCGGGGAAGGCGGCATCGCGCGTGACACCCGCGCACAGGACGATGCCGTAGTAGGCGCCGTGTGCTTCCACGTCGGCTTCCAACTGCGTGCGGCAGGCGTTGCGGTCGCGCACGTCGAACTGCAGCACGCGTGCCGTGCCACCTTGCGCCTGGATGCCGGCCACCACGGCCTCGGCCTCGGTGCGGCCGCTGCGGCAATGCACGGAAACGTCGAACCCGTCCGACGCCAACTGGTAGGCGATGGCCCGGCCGATGCCGCGGCTGGCGCCCGTCACAAGAACACGGCGGCTCATGCTGTGAAACTCCCTTCGATGAATGCTTGAAAATCGGTCGGCTGGTACACCTTGATGATGGCCTTGGCCAGCGTCTGCACGTCGGCGCTGATTGTGGCGCTGATGGTGCACTCGTACGCGCCATGACCCTCTGCGCCGCGCAGCAACTCGCGCGCTTGCACGCGCAGCGGTTGTCCTTGCGCGAAGGCTGGCACGCTGGCTTCGTACTTGCGCGAGCCCAGCAGCACGCCGGGCCGCGCCGGTTTGCCATCACGTGTTGAGAGCAGACCCACGTGCGCGGCAATTGCCTGCGCCATCAGTTCGATGCCGATCCACGCGGGCATGTTGCCAGCGGCGTCGGCATACCAGGCAGCGGGGTCGACATGGGCGAGGGCCGTCAGGGTTTCGTCATCCCACGCCTCCACGCCTGCGAGCAGCAGCATGGTGCCGCGATGCGGCAGGATGGATTCGATGGGCAAGATGGGAAAGTCGGCGCTCATGCTCATCCCCGGCCCAGGATCAGGCTGGCGTTGCTGCCGCCAAACGCAAACGAGTTGCTCATCACATACTGGCCGGCGCCCAGGCGGCGGTCATCTTCGATCAAGTCGAGCGTAGGTAGCGCGGGGTCCACTTCGCCATCCCACAGGTGGCGGGGCAAGGGCGTGCCTTCGTGCGCGAGGGCGAGCCACGCGAAGCCGAGTTCGGTCGCACCCGCTGCGCCCAGCGTGTGGCCGGTCAGCGGTTTGGTGCCGCTGGTCGGTACACCGTGCGCAAATACGCGCGCCATGAGGTGTGCTTCCATCTCGTCGTTCTTGCGCGTGGCGGTGGCGTGCAGGTTGACGTAGCCGATAGCGGTGGCGTCGATGCCCGCATCGGCCAGCGCGGCACGCAGCGCGCGTTCTGCGCCGGCGCCGGTGGGGTCGGGCGCAGAGATATGGTGAGCGTCGCTCGATTCGCCCGCACCGGCCAGGCGTACCGGCCCGGGCTCGCGCGTCATGAGGAACACCGCCGCGCCTTCACCGATGTTGATGCCGGCACGATTGCGGCTCATCGGGTTGGTGCGCACGGGGCTGGTCGACTCCAGCGAAGCAAAGCCCTGGAGCGTCAGCTCGCACAGCGAATCCACACCGCCTACGACCACGGCGTCGCACAGGTTCAAGCCGAGTAATCGCCGGGCCGATGCAAAGGCCTTGGCGCTCGACGTGCAGGCGGTCGATACCGTATAGGCGGGGCCAGTGGTCTCCAGTGCTGCCGCAGCAAATGGCGCGAGCGTGCCGATTTCCATCTGACGATAGTCAAACGCCGGCGGCAGCGTGCCATGCGCCTTGGCATGGCGCAGCGCCGCTTCTGCAGCGTCGATGCCCGAGGTGCTGGTGCCGAGCACGATGCCGATGCGGTGCGCACCGTAGCGCTCGCGCGCTGTGTTCAATGTGGATTCGATCTGCGCCAGCGCGGCCAGCAACAGCCGATTGTTGCGGCAGTCATAGGCAGCCAGATGTGCCGGCGGGGCCAACTCCAGCGAAGCCAGGGCGCGCCCCACGATGGCTGTGGTGCCGTCGGGTCGCTCCGCCGCAACCATGCCGGGTGCGTGCCCAGCCGCCAGATTGCGGCGAATGGCATCGACGTCATCGCCTAGCGCGTTGACCATGCCCAGCGTATGCAGGTAGGCAGTAAAAGCAGTCATGAGGATTGGTGTCTCGCAAACTGTGGCCGTGGCGACCTCGGCGGCATACCCAGCGGTGCCAATGTCACCGCAATGACGATGCCCAGTGCCAGCGTCATGCCAAAGCTGCGCAGCACCGGCATGGCGCTCGTACCAAGCAGGCCGAACGACAGCAGCGTGGTCGCGGCTGACAACAGTACGCCCACCCACACGCCGCCAATGTCCGCACGTTGGCGCGTACAGCCTTCCCGCAGAAACACAGCGTAGTTGGCCCCCACGCCGAGCACCAGCATCAGGGCCAGCCAATGGAACAGGTTCAACGGAATGCCCGCATAACCGTACACGGCAAAGGTGATGCCCACCGCGCAGACCACCGGCAGCGTCACCCGTACGCCCGCCGCCAGCCCATAGCGCACGCAGAACAACGCGAGGATCAGGCTGAGCGCGCCGGCCAGCCACCAGCCGCTGTCGACGCGGTACGTAGCGAACAGGCGCGCGACGCTGGCTGGCTTGTCGACAAAGCGGACGCCGGCATCGCTCTGCACCAATGCGGCAAGCGCGGGCAATTGCGCGGGGGTAGCGCCTGTCGGAATGACGATGGCCGCGTACACCGGCGATTGCGCGTCGGCGTTCGCAACCTGACCGAGCCAGAGATGGCGGTAGGGCTGCGACCAGGGCATCGCCAGCCATGCGTCGATGGTGAGCGGGTTGCTGCTGCCGGCGCTTGCAAACGCGTTGATGTAGGCGGCCGCCACGTCGGGGCGGAACCCGGCGTCGGTCAATGTGGCGCTCAGCGCCTGCGGATCGGCGAACACGCGCTGGGCCAGGCGGGCGCGGTCTTCCGCTTGCCGGTGCGCAGACGGCACGAACTGCGCGACGGATTGCACGCCGTTGAGTGGCGTACCGGCAATCGGCGCTTCCAGCTTGCGTTGCAGGGCTTCCGCGCGCTGCAGCACTTGCTCGGCGGAATCGCCCTTCACGACGAAGAACTGCGTGCTGTTCTCCACGCCGATGGCCTGACGCACCACGGTTTCCTGCCGGGCGAGTTCCGGATCGCGCTGGATCAGCAGGTGGATATCGTCATCGCTGGTCAGGCGCAGCCAGCCGGGCACGGCGGCAACAGCGATGAGTGTGAGGCACAGCCAGGCGCCCCGGTGCGTGAGTGCGGTTTGCCAGCCGCCCAGCCAGCGTGCGGCGCGGCCATAGGTGCGGGGTGTGCGGTGGGGCTGTCGCGGTGCGTTCACCAGCAGGGCGGGCAGCAGCGAAGCCACCGACAGGAAGGCTGCCCCGATCCCCGCGATGGCGAAGCATGCAATCTGGCGCAGCGCCGGAAACGGCACGCCAACCAGAATCGCGTAACCGAGCAGGCTGGTGGCGAGTGCGACCAGCAGCGCCGGCCGCACATCGCGCGCGCTTCGCCGGGCGTCTTGCCCAGCTTCTGCGCCAAGGTGGCTGACGAAGTACTGGATGGAGTAATCCACTGCTTCGCCAATCAGGCTGGCGCCAAACACCAGCGTCAGCAGATGCAGCTTGCCGAACACGAGCAGCGTGGCCGCCAACGCAAACACGATGCCGATGCCGGTGGACACGAACCCCAGCAGCAAATAGCGCGGCGAGCGGAACACCCACAGCATCAACAGCGCAATGCCGACCGTGGAGACGATGCCGATGCGGTGCAGTTCCTGCTCCGAAGCGTTGCGTGCGGCCGCCGCGTAGAACACCGCACCCGTGCGTACCAGCGTGACGTCGGGAAAGCTGCGCGCGAGCGATTGCTCAGCCTGCGCGACGGCGTTGCGCACATCGACCTGGGTTTGCCCGTCGTAGGCGGAGGCGGCCAGGGTGGTGGTCACCAGCACGCTGGTGGTGTCGCCGCTCGTGTCGCTGGAGCGGGCGATCAGGAAGTTGTCTTCCAGTTCCAGGCGCGTGGCCGCGAGCGGCAAGTCGGTCAGCCAGTGGCCGAGCCAGCCGAACGGGTCGTCGGCCAGTGGGGCGTTCAGCCCGGTTTCAACCGGCGCGTACAGCCGTTGCGCGAGCAGGGCCGGCAACGCGGTGGACGGGTCATCCAGTGCGGCACGGTCCGCAGCGCTCAACAGGCCGAAGCGGTAGGGTTGGTAGAAGCGTGTGATCTGGCTGGCGTCGAACGGCGGCAGCGCGGCAATCACGTTGCGGAATGCGGGGCTGCGCTTGAGGTACTCGCCAAACTGCAGTGCGGCCGCTTTGGCGTGCTCGGCATTGCGACTGCTGACCAGGAATATGGCGCGATCACCCAGCGATGCAGCGAGCGTGTCGACAGCCTTTTCGGCCACCGGGTCGGCCTCGGTGGCGGGTAGCAGGGCGAGCAAGTTCGTCTGCAGCGCCGTGCCATCGTGCAGGCGCACGCCGCAATAGAGCACGGCGGCCACGACAAGCGCCAGCCAACCGAGCCGAATGGCCCAGGTGGCTTGGCCGGACTGGCGCAGGGCAAACTCCTGCGTCATCAGGGCGCCCCTAGCAGCGTGCGTTCCGCTGCGTTGGGCGCATCCACGCGCGTGCTGCCCGTGAACTCGATGCGGGTTTCGTCGCCATTGGCCGATTGAATGCGGATGCTGCGCAGGTAGGTATCACCCGTCAGATCCAGGCCACGCAATGCCTGCGCCAATTGCGGCTGTGCCGGAATCAACCGCAGGTGCCAGCGGCTGGCGTTGCCCTGCGCGTTGACATTGAACTGCGAATACAGCGCCGACAGATCGCCCGCCAGCATCGCGCGCATCATGCGCGAGACCTGCGCCACGCCGGCCGCATTGCGTGCGCCGCGTGCCATGGGCTTGTCATTCGCATCCAGCGTGGTGACGCCCGTGTCCGTCATCACGTACGTCATGCGGGTCGGCTGCTCCATCCGCCAGAGCGCGCCCTGATCACGCAGGAAGAGGAGCGTGCCGCTGCTCACCAGCGGCTTTTGCATGGCCTGCAGCGATTGCGTCTGCACGAACTGCGCGCGCACGCCTTTAGCCTGTGCCAACTGCGCCGCGATTTGTGAGACAAGCGGCGAGACAAGCGCGCTGTCCTGCGGGGCTTCCGTGGGGGCGGCGTTGGTCAGCGGGCAGGCCGCCAGCGCCAGCGCCGTTGCCCAGGCGCGCACGGTGTGGGTCAGCGCAACCATGCGCGCTCCACACGTTCGATCATCACGGGCGGCGAGACGAATTGCAGCTCACCCGTGCGGGCGCACACCGCCACCTGGGTGGTGTGGCCCTTGGTCAGGCGCGCACCCGATGCGCAATCGACGATTTCGTAGCCGATCTTTAGGCGGTTCTCGTATTCCACAAGCGTGGCGCGCACCTCGATCTGCTGGCCGTAGGTGGCCGGTTTGATGTACTTGAGGTGGGCTTCCACCACGGGCCACAGAAAGCCCGAGTCGCGCATCTCGCGGTAGTCGTAATCGAAGCGGCGCAACAGCGCGGCACGGCCGATCTCGAAATACTTCAGGTAGTGGCCGTGCCAGCAGACATCCATGGCGTCGACGTCGTGGAAGGGCACTTCCACGCGGGCGCTGGCGGCCAGGGGCGGCAACTTCGGCATGGTTGTCGGCAGGTCAGGTGCGGTCATGTTGCGCTCCATGTTCATCCGTGAGCGTGCCGCGCTCGATGGCGAGCGTCAGCGTACGCAGGTCGGCTTCCAACGGACGGTCTTCGCTCACGAACGCCGACAGCGTGCTCACACGATCGATAAACGCCTGCACCGGCGCCGGGACTTTCGTCGAAGGGTCGAGCCGGCAGCGCAGCCGTACCGCTTGTACCGCCGCTAGCGTATGTGCGGCGGCGACTTGCTCGGTCAGCTCCAGCACGCGCAGGCAGTCGCGCGCGGCAATCGTGCCCATGCTGACCTTGTCCTGGTTGTGTGCCTCGGTCGAGCGCGAGAACACGCTGGCCGGCATGGTGTGCTTGAGCGCCTCGGCCGTCCACGCGGACGACGAAATCTGCACCGCCTTGAAGCCGTGGTTGATCGGCGCACGCTCGGCGGTGGCGCCTGACAGGTTGCGCGGCAAGCCGTTGTTGAACTTGTCGTCCACCAGCAGCGCGAACTGGCGGTCCATCAGATCGGCCAGGTTGGCGATGGCGGTCTTGAGCGCGTCCATCGCAAACGCGATGTGCCCGCCGTAGAAGTTGCCGCCATGCAGGACTTCCTGCGCATCGGGGTCGATCAGCGGGTTGTCGTTGGCGCTGTTGAGTTCGTTTTCGATATCGCGGCGGATCCACGATTGCGCGTCGCGCGCCACGCCGATCACGTGCGGTGCGCAGCGGATCGAGTAGCGGTCTTGTACGCGGTGTGCGGAGGTGTCGTCCCAGTTGGCCAAGTCTGCGCGGATCCAACCTGCAACCTCCGCCTGGCCGGCGTGCGGCTTGGCGGCAAAGATGGTGGGGTGGAAGTGCGCGGCCCGGCCGTCGAGTGCCACCGTGGCGAGTGCCGTCAATCTGGACGACAGTCGGATCAGCTGCTCGGCCCGTGCATACGCGAGGCACGCCAGGCCTGTCATGACCGCCGTGCCGTTCATCAGTGCGAGCCCTTCCTTGGGGGCCAGCGTGATGGGTGTGTGACCAATCTGTTGCCACGCGCTGGCGGCCGGTTGCAGTTGGTCGTTGAAGAGCACGTCGCGCTCGCCGACCAGCGCAGCGGCCACGTACGACAGCGGCGTCAGGTCGCCACTGGCGCCCACCGAGCCCTCGGCCGGAATGCGCGGCAGGATACGGTGGTTGACGAGATCAGCCAGACGCTGCAGCAGCACGAAGCGCACGCCCGAGTACCCATGGGCCAGCGAGTTCAACCGTGCGGCCACCACGGCCAGCGTTTCCGAGGCCTCCAGGTAACGGCCCATGCCACAGCCGTGGTAGCGCGTGAGCTGCAGCGGCAGGGCTTCGACCAGCGCCATCGGCACGCTCACCTGGCAGGCATCGCCGTAGCCGGTGTTCACGCCGTAGATGGTCGCGCCTTCGGCTAGGCGTTCCCGCAGGAACTGCGCGCCGCGTTCGATGCGGACGCGCCAGGCGGCGTCCGCGTTGAGCGACACCGGCTGCGCGGCGCGCGCGATAGAAACCACGTCCTCGATCGTCAGATGGCGGTTGCCGATGACGACGGGCTTGATGTGGCGCTCTGTGGTCACATTCAGATCGTGTTCAGCCATGGGCGGTGTCCGTGTTCTTGGCAACGCGCGGACGCGCCCAAAAATCGAAGAAATTGAACCATTGGAAAGGCGCCTTGCGGCAATAGTGTTCGAGCCGTTCCGCGTAGCGTTGCGCGAATCTGCCGAGGTGACGTGCCCGCTCGGCGCGCGGCAGCTCGATGCGTTCGGCAAACGGTTCGAAGTAGAGGGTGTGGTCCTGGCCCGTCTTCAGGCAGAAGAACAGGTACACCGGACAACCCAGGGCATGCGCCAGCACATACGGCCCTTGCGCGAACTGCGCGGGTGCACCCAGAAAGCGGGCTTCCACCGTGCGCCCCGATTCATGCGCGGGCACGCGGTCGCCCACGATCACCAGCAGTTCGCCGGCGTCGATGCGCTCCTGCATCAGCATGGCGGTGGCGGGGCCGAAGTCGGTCACTTGCATCAGGTGCGAGACAACATCCGGATGCGCCTGCGCCAGCACGTGGTTGAAGCGCTGCGCGTGTTCGGTGTAGACGACCGCTGTCACCTTGGCATGGCCGTTGCGGGCGGCCAGCGCACGCGTCATCTCCAGGTTGCCCAGGTGGGCGCCGATCACCAGCGCACCGCGCCCGCTGGCAACGAGCGCCTCGAACGCGGTCGGGTCGTCAAAGCGCACGCGCTCGTTCTTGACCTGGCCGGACCATGCCGCCAGCTTGTCGAGCCCCGACTGCGCAAACGCGATCATCTGGCGGTACGCGCTCAGCCACCCCGGCTGCGGCATGCCTGCCCCCGGCGATGCCGAATGCAGTCGCGCAAAGTATTGGCGCGATGCGTCCCGCGCCGTGCGTCCCGTCAGCAGGAAGTACGCGACGATCGGATACAGCCACAGCGAGGTGAAGCGCATGCCGAACAGGCGGCAGCTCAATGCCAGGAGCTGCATGCCGAACTGGCTGCCGCGCTCGGCCATGCGCCACCAGCCGTGCGAATTGTCGTGAGATGCGCCTGGCGTTTTGTCTGGTGTGGACGGATGGCGCCAGCGCGGCATGCATTTGCCGGCCAGCAGCAGCGGCAGCCGCACCAGCATGCCGGCCACCAGGCGCGTGTGGCTCTTGCTGATGCGCACGTTGTCCCACAGCACGTCAAAGTGCGACAGGCCGCCCGGCTCGTAGGTCACGCGCGTGGGCAGCGTGACGATGCGCGCGCGGCGCCAGTGCAGGCGTACCAGAATCTCGATGTCGAAATCCATGCGCGTGGGCAGCGCCACGTCGTCGATCAGCTTGCAGGCCAGCGCCAACGGGTAGATACGGAAGCCGCACATTGAATCCCGAATGTCGAACGACAGCGTTTCGATCCACACCCACACGTGTGTGATGTAGCGGCCGTACAGGCGCGCCTTGGGCACGCTTTCGTCGTAGACCGGGCGGCCGAGGATCACCGCGTCGGGCGAAGCGGCTGCGGCGGCCAGGAAGCGCGGCACGTCGGCGGCATCATGCTGACCGTCGGCATCGATTTGCAGGGCGTGCGTATAGCCAGCAGTGTGGGCGGCGCGTAGGCCCGCCATCACGGCAGCGCCCTTGCCGCCGTTCTGCGGCAGACGCAGCAGCGTCACCTGCGATGCGTATTGCTGTGCCAATGCGACTAGCACGGCTTGCGTGGCCGCATCGCTGCCGTCATCCACGATGAAGACGGGCAGCCCGTGTACCGCCAAGTGCGCCACCGTATTGCCGATGGCGTCCTTGTGGTTGTAGATCGGGATGACGATGGCCGTGGTGACAACAGTCGGTGGGGTCATGCCGCCTCCCGATGCACCAGCACGCCGGAAGCGCAGTCCCGCGCCCCGAGCCGGGCGACAAAGCGTACGCGACTGCGGTCCGGCTCGTGTGTGAGGCGCAGTGATACCACCGCGCCCGGCGGCACTGGCGCCATGAACTTCAACTGATCCACCGAAGCGATTGCGCGTACGGCGCTGTTGCGCGTGGCGGCCAGGCGCACGGCCCAGTCAATCAGCACCACGCCCGGCAGGATCGGCAGACCGGGGAAGTGGCCTGCAAAGTGAACCAGGTCGGGGCTGACACGCAGTTCGTAATGGTCGCCTTCGGCGTCGGCCACGTGCGCGAGGGTTTCGAAACCTTCCACGCCGGGCCGGAAGGCAGCGGCCACGGCGGCAGCCGGCAGCTTGCCGCGCGCATCCACCGGCATGGCCATGCAGAAGCGCCAGCGGCGGGGGATCAACGTGGGCTCGGTGTAAGTGGACAGATGCCGGCGCAGCGTCTTGGCCAGGGCTACGCGACCCTGCGTACGCAGGGCTTCGACACCGGCAGGCGTGAGGGCAACCAGTGCACCCAGCCGTTCGCGCGCTAGGTGTTTGCTCGATTGGCCGGCCAACAGCGTCGCCGCCGCCCGTGTGACAAACGGATGCGTGCCTAGCCAACCCTCGACCTCCGGCAGCGAAACGCGCTTGCCGTCCACCTTGACCACGCGATCCAGCCGACCACGCAGGAGGAAGCGGCCGCTGTCGTCAAAGGCGATGGCGTCGTCGGTGCGGTGCCAGTCGCGGTGCGACAGGTGTGGCGAACGCACGGCAAGCGCGCCGTCGTCTTCCTGGCGGAGTTCGATATTCGAAAAGGGACGCCATGCCAGCGTTTGGTCCTGACGGCGCCACGCGATGCCGCCGGTCTCGGTGCTGCCGAACACTTCAATGGGCGCGCTGCCATGTACGGCTGCAAATGCCGTGGCGGCCGCCGCATCCAGTGGGCCACCCGACGAGAACACCGCCGGCAGCATGGGCAGTGCATCGAACCCCGGCAGTTGCGGCCAGCGTGCCAGTTGCGCGGGGCTCGAAACAAACGCCGCGGTTGGGTGCTGTGCCAGCGCGCTTTGCAAGGCCGCCGGTTCGGTATGGGTTTGCCGGCTGAACGCACGCCCAGCTGCCAGCGGCCAGAACACGCGGAACAGCAACCCGTAGATATGGTGATGTGGCACGCTTGCCATCACGGCGCCGGTGCCGATCTGCGTGCCCCATTGCTGCTCCAGGGTCACGACTTCCGCATCGAATTGGGCGAGCGTCTTATGGATGGGCTTGGGCGTCCCGGTGCTACCCGACGTGTACAGCGTGATGGGCGCCTGCGGGTCAATCGCGCCGAGGGTTGTTTCGGCGTGCAGGTCCAGCGCTGCCAGGCTGGCGTCGGAGACCAGCGCATCAAAGGCGCCGTTCAGCGTTTCCAGATAGGCCGGGGCGGCGCTGGCCGGAACGACCACGTGCTTGCCGCACGCAAACAGCGCGAACAACGCACAGGTGAATTCGAACGGGTCGTCAACGCACAGGGCGTAGCGGGCTGCCGGCTGCGTTGCGAATGCAGCGGCGTAAGCCGTCACGCGGGCGCGGAATGCCGCGTACGTAATGGGCACTGCGCCGTCAACGCACACCACGGCGGCATCGGCTCGCGTGTCGAGCAGCAGGGCGTGGAGCGCGATCATGCAGCCTCCGAAGGCGCGTGCGGCCGCACGACCCAATGGCGGAACGCCGCCTCGGCCGCAATCAGCACACCGACCAGCACATAGGCGATCACGCCGTTGTACAGCGCCCAGGCGCCGCGCGACCAATACAGCGCCGCCACCACGGCGGTCAGTCCGTTGAGTGCGAAGAACACGCACCACACCTGCGTAACGCGCCGCGTATAGCGCACGGCACGGGGTTGTAGATCGGGCAGGCGCATGCGCGCGAATTTTTCGATCATGGAAGGGCCCGAGCGCAGCGTGGCCGCAAAGCTCAGCAGCAGTCCGGCATTGACCAGCGCTGGATACAGGCGCAGCAGCAACTCGTTATCGGTAATGGCCACGGCTGCCGATGTACACGTCAGCGTACCGGCGATCAGCCAATCAAGTGGCGTGAGCTGGCGCAGCAGCGTCGATACGCTGCCGGCCCCCACCCACCGCTGCGCCCACAGCAGCGCCAGCAGCGCGATGCCGGCGTAGCGCGGCTTGCCGAAATGCCAGGCGCCGATCAACACCAGCGGGTAGGCGATTTTCAGGAGCGCTTGCGTGGCGCCGCCCACCCAGCGGGGCAGGGTGGTGGATGGGGGGATCAAGTGGTCAGATTGCGCGGGCATGCGCGCTTGCATCCGCGCGGGCATCCGGTTATGCCGCCAGCAGCGATTCAACCGCGACGATCACATCGCCCACCGTGCGCACGGTCTTGAATTCTTCCGGCTTGATGCGGCGGCCCGTCATCTCTTGCAGCTTGATGGCCAGGTCCACGGCGTCGATGCTGTCCAGGTCCAGCTCTTCAAACAGATGCGCCTCGGGCGTAACGCGTTCGGGGGCGATATCGAAGTTCTCTTTGAAAATGGCGCGGATGCGTTCGAGGATCTCGGTGTCCGTCATGATGTGGTTTTCTCCCTATTTCTGCCGGTGCGCTGGTGCGCTGGTGCGCTGGTGCGATTCGGCGGCGCGATTATTGTTGGCTCTGGACGAGTGCCGCAAGTGTATTCACGGAGCGGAAATGCTCGCGCGTCTGTTCGTCATTGGCGGCAATCGTCAATTGATAACGCTTGCGCAGCACGATGCCGATTTCCAATGCGTCAATGGAATCCAGGCCGATGCCATTGGTATCGAATAGCGGAGCGTCGTCGTCAATATCGGCCGGTGTCATGTCTTCCAGATCGAGTGCCTCGATCAGGAGTTGCTTAATTTCGAGCTTCAAGGAATCCATATTGCAGAAGATGGTCGGTGATATGGGTTTCAATGCCGGAGGTCAGCGCCCGCGCAGCCAAGGCTGACGGCGCACCTTCCGGCACGTATTGGGCAACGCTGACGGGCTCCAGCACCGCCACCTTGATGCAGAACGCGCGCGGCGGTACGTCGTACCAGCGCATGGCCTTGGTGAGGGCGGGCGGGTCGCAATCCATCAGCACGGGCACGATGGGCGCGCCCACGTTGAGCGCCATGTGCGCAAACCCGCGCGAGAACGGATGCAAGCGGTCTTTGGCCGGGCTGCGCGAGCCTTCGGGGAAGATGATCATGGTGTAGCCGGCGGCCAGTTGGCGCGCGCCGGCTTCCACGAGTTCGGTCGGGTCCGCATTGCTGATGTACTCCGCCGAACGCACGATGCCCCAGAAGCACGGGTTGCCCCAGTGCGCGTTCTTGACCACGCAGCAGGCACGCGGCGTGAGCGACAGCAGCACCACCACGTCCAGATACGTTGGGTGGTTCGCCACCACGATGGCCGGGCCGCCTGCGCGCAGGCGCTCAGCGCCCTGCATGTCCAGCGTCATCACGCCCAGCCATTGCAGCGCACGCACCAGCGCGCGAAAGAACCAGTGAATGATGAAGGTGACCGTGCGCTGGCGCGAGGCGCGGTGAGGCCACAGCCACGCCAGCGGAAACACGATGATGGAAAACAGTACGCCGCAGACGCCGAAGACGACAAAGGCCAGCCCCGTCGCCACCAGGCGCCATGCCTTGTTGATGCGTGTGGTCAATGTCAATGGACGTGTCATAGCCCCTCGCGCCATTGCCACGTCCAGGTGCCGCCGGCGTGCAGCCACGTGCTGGTGGTGCGCGTGGCCAGGCTGTGCAGTACGGCCTGGCTTTGCGTGGTCATGGGGGATGCGTTTTGCGCGGCAGCCTCACCGGGCGCGCTGTGCGAGCACACCAGCGAACCCGTTGCCGTGCCATCGAGCAGGATGGCTAGCGCGCGTTCATCCACCTCGTCGACCACGGCGCCAAAGCGCGCATCCGCAGGCTCATCCGCATAGACGAGCAGCACCGGCGAGGCCGGGTTCGCCGTGTATTGCGCGTGCGCTTCGAGCAGCGCCAGGCCCAGCGTGGCGGGGCCGGCGGACACGGCAATGGCGGGCGACGTGTCGCCGCGCGCAATGCTGAACACGCCGCTCATGGCGTTGAGCACGGACAGGCTGAAGGCGGTGGGGGAGACGGGCTCGGCGTTTTCAATGTCGGCCAGGATGCCGGCCGTGCGGCGCAGTTCACCGTGCCGGGACGCAAACACGATGCGCGCGTGCGGTACGTCTGCCACGCAATCGTGTGCGACTTTCAGTGCGCTTTTAGACAGCGTGCTCAGGCGACGCCGCACCATCGGTTCAATAAAACCGAGGTCGGGCGACGAAACTGAATCAGAACCAACAGCAGGCCAGCAGGACCAGCGAGCAACCGGGATAGTCCAGTGCAAATCGGGCATATCGGTGTTCGCGTAGGGAGCAGGGCCAGTGCCCCGCACGATTGCGTGGCGCCCCGGCACGGGAGCGGCCGCTGCGCAACCCTGCGCATTCGCCTCCACCCGATCCGCTCTCGTTGTTATCGATTGATCTGGGTGAACGCACGGGCCGTTAATCACGGCCGATTTTGTCTTTCAATACGCTTGCTATTCCCCAACCCCGGGCCGAATCATACTGAAAAGTTCCCTCCGAAAACAACCACTTGCGTAATTTCGTGTCACATGCGCGACGAAGCCGGAAAAAGTGGAGGGGATATACGAAACGTCCGTGCAAAACCAGGGAGGTGGCATCCGCATCGTGCGCATGGTGGCGCCCCAACGTCGCAGGGATAAAACGATTGTTTTAATTCTTTTGGTTGAGTGCGGGGGCGGGGGCTTAACGCGCCCCGAACTGCCCAAACGCCCTGCCGCCGAGTTCCAGCGCGTCCATGACAGAGCGCTCCACCACGGGTGCCAGCGAGGTCATCATCACCATGACGAGCATCAGCCCCACCACCAGCGTGGCGGCAATGCCCACGGCAAACGGGTTCAGCGCCTGCGCGGTACGTGAGAGCACCGCAAACGCCAGATTGACGACCAGCATGATGGCGATGATCGGCAGGGCAATGCGCAGGGCCAGCGCAAAAACGATCGTGCCGCTGCCAGCGAGCGTCTGCCAGCCCGGGTTGGCCAGGGGCGTGGCCGAGACCGGCAGCGCGGTAAAGCTGTCGAACAGCGCGTGCAACAGCACGAGGTGGCCGTCTCCGGCAATGAACGCGGTAATGGCCGTGAGGCTGATGAAGCGGCCGAGCAGCATGCTGCTTTCGGTCTGCTGCGGGTCCAGCAGCGAGGCGAAACCGAGGCCGATCTGTATTGACATCAACTCACCCGCGCCGCTGATGGCCGAGAACACGAGCTGCACGCAAAAACCCAGCGTCAGCCCGATCGCCACCTGCAGCAGAGTGACCCAGAGCCCTGCGTACGAGCCGACCGACACGCTGGCCACATCGGGGGAAAGCGTCACCATGGGGGCCAGCGCCACCGTGACGATCACGCCAAACGCGATCTTGATCGAGTTCGGCACCTCGGTGTTGGCAAACGGCGGCGCAATGGCGATGAACGCCAGCACGCGTACCAGCGGCCACCAGTACATGGCGATCCAGCCGTTGAGCTGCGTGGCGGTGAACTGGATCATGAGGCGTGGGCTTGGATTTGCGGTGCTACGTTAGTTGACGTAGTTCGGGATGTTGGTCAGCACGCCGCGCGTGTAGTCCACGATGACGCTGACGATCCACGGGCCGGCCAGGATCATGGTGGCGGCCACGGCCACCAGCTTGGGGATGAACGACAGCGATTGCTCATTCAGTTGCGTGGCGGCCTGGAACACCGCCACCAGCAGGCCCACGACCAGCGACACCAGCAGCATGGGTGCGCCCACCATCATGGCGACCTGCATGGCCTGGCGGGCCATGTCCAATACGTACTCGGGCGTCATGAGCGCTCCTTATTGCACAAAGCTCTGGGCTAGCGAGCCCAGCAACAGGTGCCAGCCATCCACCAGCACGAACAGCATGATCTTGAACGGCAGCGAGAAGATCGACGGCGTGACCATCATCATCCCCATCGACATCAGCACCGCCGCCACCACAATGTCGATCACCAGGAACGGGATGAAGATGGCAAACCCGATCTGGAACGCGCTTTTCAGCTCGCTGGTGACGAAGGCGGGAATGAGCGCGCGCATGGGCGTTTGCTCAGGTGCGGCGATGGGCGGCATGTTGCCCATCTTGACGAACAGGGCGAGGTCGGGCTCGCGGGTCTGTTTGAGCATGAACTGGCGCAGCGGCGTGGCGGCGGTGTCCATGGCTTGTTCCACGGTGATCTTGTTGTCGCGCAGCGGCACGTAGGCGTCGGTGTACACCTTGTCGAGCACCGGTGACATGACGAAGAACGTGAGGAACAGCGCCAGCCCGATCAGCACTTGGTTGGGCGGCGTGGTTTGCGTGCCCAGCGCGTGGCGCAGCAGCGACAGCACGATGATGATGCGCGTGAAGCTGCTCATCATCAGCATGATGGCCGGCAAGAAACCGAGCGACGTGAGGAAGATCAGCGTCTGGACGGGCAGTGTATAGCTCTGGCCACCGGCCGCGCCCGTGAGCAGCGGCAGACCAGGTTGCGCTTGTGCAAAGACGGCCGGGGCAGCGCCCAACAGCGCCAGCACCGCCAGCCAACGGACGAGGGAACGGGACACAACACGCAACTTCATTCCGACTTCCCCGTCAGGTGGCGTTTGATCTGGTGGGAGAGGGCATCGGCAAAGCTGGGCGGCTTGCCTGCGCTGGACGTGCCGTCGGCAGTGCCGGGGTTGTCGTTGCCGCTGGAGGTTTCGGTGGCTTCCTCGACCGGGCGCGGCAGCGTGTGCAGCGTCTGCACGTGCTGTTGCGTGACGCCCAGCACTAGCCACGTGCCTTCCACGTCCACCACGACCACCTTCTCGCGCGCGCCCAGCATCTGCTGAGCGACCACGGTGATGACCTGGCCACGGCGGCGGCCAGCACCCAAGGGGCCCATGCCGCCACGCTGCTGCAGGCGGCGCAATAGCCAGCCAGCAGCCACGATCATGGCTAACACTACAAACAGCCCGCCAAAGGTGCGGGCCCAATCCACTGCTTGGTTCATGTCAACACCTTGCCCGGGGGGAGCTGTGGTTGCTGTCAGGGTGCCGAATCGCGGCGCCATGCTGCGGCGAGTTGCCGCGAGTTACCGCAAGTCGCCGCTTAACGATTCAACTTACGGATGCGTTCCGACGGCGTGATGATGTCGGTCAGGCGGATCCCGAACTTCTCGTTCACCACCACCACTTCGCCTTGGGCGATCAGGTAACCGTTGACAAGGACGTCCATCGGTTCACCCGCCAGTGCGTCCAGCTCCACCACCGAGCCCTGTGCGAGCTGCAGCAGGTTCTTGATGGGCACCTTGGTGCGGCCCAGCTCCACCGTCAGCTGCACGGGGATGTCCAGGATCATGTCGATGTCGTTGCGCTGGGCGCTACCACCGCCGCCCAGGCTGTCGGCCGTCAGCGGCTTGAACACCGGGCTGGTTTCGGCAGGGGCCGCGGCTGGCGGGTTTGAGGCAGCACTGGTTTGGGCACGGTGGGCCGCCTCAAGGGCCATGGCCTCTTCCATCGTCATTTCGACATCGATGTCGTCGGCGTTGGCTTCGGGGTTCATGGTCGGTTCAGTTGTCATCTTCAGACTCCGTGGCAGGCTCGCTGCCGCTCATATTCAGCATGCGGTTGACCCGCAGCGCGTATTGGCCGTTGAACGTGCCGTAGCTGCATTCCATGACGGGCACGCCGTCCACCTTGGCGGTCACGAAATCGTCCAGCTCCACCGGGATCACGTCGCCGGCCTTCATGTTGACGATGTCGGAGAACCGCACCTTGGCCGTGGCCAGGTCGGCAATCAGTTCCACCTCGGCGGTCTGCACCTGCTGCGAGAGCAGCCGCAGCCAGCGCTTGTCCACTTCCAGCGCCTCGCCCTGGATGGCGGAGGTGAGCCGGTCGCGGATCGGCTCGATCATGGTGTAGGGCATGCAGATGTGCACGTCGCCGCCGTTGCTGCCCAGCTCGATGCTGAAGCTGGTGGTCACCACCACTTCATTGGGCGTGGCCACGTTGGCGAACTCGGTGTGCATTTCCATGCGCAGGAATTCGAAATCGATCGGGTACACCGGCTGCCATGCGCGGGCGTAGTGCTCGAACACGAGCTGCAGCATGCGCTGGATGATCCGCTGCTCGACATCCGTAAAGTCGCGGCCTTCCACACGCATGTGAAAGCGCCCGTCGCCGCCGAACAGGTTGTCGACCACCAGGAAGATCAGGTTGGGGTCGAACACGAACAGCGCCGTGCCGCGCAGCGGCTTGACGTGCACCAGGTTCAGCGAGGTCGGCACCACCAGATTGCGAATGAACTCGCTGTACTTCTGCACCTTCACGGGCCCGACGGAGATCTCCGCGTTGCGCCGCATGAAGTTGAACAGCCCGATACGCCAGTTGCGCGCAAACCGCTCGTTGATGATTTCCAGCGTGGGCATGCGCCCACGGACGATGCGCTCCTGCGAGCCCAGGTTGTAGGAGCGTATGCCGGTCGGGGCGTCTTCGACGGGTTCATCGTCTGCCTCGTCGGAGACGCCCTTGAGGAGGGCATCGATCTCCTCCTGGGAAAGAAACTCTTCCTTGAGCATGTCACTGGATCACAAAGTTGGTGAACAGGACGTCCGCCACCGGCGATTCCTTGCCGACGGCCTTGAACACCTCCTCGCACTGCTCGACGATTTCCTTGGACAGCTTGCCCTTGCCCTCGGCCGAGTACAGCTCGGTAGGCGACTTGCTGGCGAGCAACGTCAGGACCCGGCTGCGCAGCTCCGGCGTGTAGGTCTTGATCTCTTCTTCGGCGTGCTTGTTGAAGCTCTTGAATGTGATGCCGATCTGCAGGTAGCGATCGTTGCCTTCTTCGGGCTGCAGATTGACGGTGAGGGTTTCCATGGCCACGAACACCGGCTCTTTCGGCTTGGGCGGAGCGGCGGGGCCGGATGCGGCGTGATTGCCGCCTCCGAGGAAGAACCAGGCAGCGGCGCCGCCCATGCCGACGAGCACGAGCACGATCAGGATGATCAGCAGCAGCTTGGTGGAGCCGCCCTTGGGCTGCGAGGCGGGGGCGGTGGTGGTAGCGGCAGCAGCTTCGGCCATGGGGATCACTCGGGAACAAAGGGGGGATTGGCTTCCCGGCCCTGGTGCATGTTGCAAACAACAGAGTCGGGTTCTCGGATGGCATTCTTCCTCAGCTGTGTCCACCTCATTCCGACAAGAAACGCGGTCAATCCCGCCTATCTCGGGGGTTTGCGATGCTGCCGGCGTGCTGAAGCGACTTCTGAAAGTGACGTTTAATTCATATTTAAGATGCCGAGGCAAGCACAAATGTGTCTTGTCAAGCGCGCGAGCCTGTCTTTTGACGCAAATGTGACGCTGGTCCGAAAGATTTACGAACGCCTGCCGTTGTAAATGGGCAGAAGGCGCCGGCGTGGTCCGGCCCGCACACTTGCCTTGTCGGAAGCCGTCTTGAACCCTCTACCTTTTCCCACGCGTGTTGCCCTGGCAACGGTCGATGCCGACGGCCTGCCTGCCGATTGTCCGGCGCGCGGCGAACTGCCGGGCTTCTGCCCAAAGCTGGATCTGCTGTCGATGGTCAACGCGCTTACCGAGGGCATCCTGGTCTGCGGCGCCGACCGGCGCGTCACCTACGCCAACCCGAGCGCGGCCAGGCTGCTGGGCATGCCGGTGGACGCACTGATCGGGCGGTTGTTGCCCACGGTGGTCAATTCGGCCGTCGACGAGTTCGAAACCTCCATCCACGAGACCGACTGGCCCGACCGCGACGTACTGGCCGAGGGCCAGCCGCAGTTGAACCAGATCTTCGGGCTGCATTGCCAGGATGGCCGCACCGTGTGGGTGTCGAGCAACTGGACGCCGCTGTATACCCAGGGTGGCCAACCGATGACCGCCTCGCCGACGGGCGCTGTGGACGGCGCGCCGCCGTATTCGGTGCTGGTGTCGCTGGTCGATATCACGCAGATCCGTGAGGCGCAGCAGCGCATCCGGCATCTGGCCACGCACGACACGCTCACCGGGTTGCTGAACCGCTCTGCGCTTGAAGACCGGCTGGAGCACGCGCTGGCCATCGCGCGCCGCAATCGCTCGCGCGTGTCCGTCATGTTCCTGGACTTGGATCGTTTCAAGAACGTCAACGACACGCTGGGCCACCAGTTTGGCGACATGCTGCTGCGGGAAGTAGCCGCGCGCCTGCAGGCCTGCGCGCGCGAAGCCGACACCGTGGCGCGCCTGGGCGGCGATGAATTCGTCGTCATGCTCGAAGCGCTCGATGGCATGGGCACGCGCCGCGTGGCCGAACGCATCCTGTCGGCCATCAGCGCGCCGTTCTATATAGAGGGGCAGGAGCTGTATCTGGGGGTGTCGATCGGCATTGCCGTAGCACCGCACGACGGCGACGACCCCAACACGCTGCTGCGCAAGGCCGACGCCGCCATGTACCTGGCCAAGGAGCGCGGGCGCAACAACTTCCAGACCTTTACGAGCGATCTGGACGACCGCGTCTCGCGCCGTTTCCGCATTGAATCGGGCCTGCGCCGCGCCAGCGACCGCAACGAGTTCTACGCGGACTACCAACCGCGTGTGGACGTGCGCAGCGGCCGCATTGTCGGCGTGGAAGCGCTGATCCGCTGGAACTCGGCCGACTTCGGCCACATGATGCCCGGCCAGTTTATCCACGATGCCGAAGAGACCGGGTTGATTGTCGAGATCGACCGGTGGATCCTGCGCGCCGCCTGCGACCAACTCGCGCGCTGGCGCCGCATCGGGCTGCCGCACTTACGCATGTCGATCAACCTGTCGGGGCAGGCGTTCAGCTCGGGGCACTTGAGCGCCATGGTGCGTGGCGCGCTGTCCACCAGCGGACTGCCCGGCAACGCGGTTGAGCTGGAGATGACCGAAGGCATCTTGATTCGCGACGATCCATCATTGCATGCGCTGCTCACCGAGCTACGGGCGATGGGCGTGTCGCTGGCGCTGGACGACTTCGGCACGGGGTATTCGTCGCTGTCGTATCTGCACCGTTTCCCGATCGATACGCTCAAGATCGATCGCTCGTTCGTGCAGGACTTGCCCCACGTGGCGGAACGCGCAGCCATCACGCGGGCCATCATCATGATGGCGCAGGCCATGGGCATGAAGACCGTGGCCGAAGGGGTGGAGACCACCGGGCAACTCGAGTTCCTGCGCGAAGTGGGGTGCGATGAGTTTCAGGGCTACCTGCTCGCGCGCCCGCTGGAGCCCACCGCCGTGCAAGACTTGGTGCGCGAAAACGCGCGGCGCTATAGCACGCACGCCCCTCATCGTTTCTGATGAACGCAACTCCACGTATCAAGAGTGGGTACAGTGTGGGCGGGGTGACTGTGCACTGTGGCTGATGTTTCCGCATCGCCACAGGCTTAACACACTGGAATTCTTGCCCACGCGCACACTTGCCCAAGAAACTCCACTTGTGCATTCGCAGAAGAGATGGCGCTTTGCAGCTCCAAATTCAGCGCGCCCCAATCCATTGCGTATCCATCGGCCAGTTGCGCGTGGGTTGCATTTCCAGAGAGACTGCGGAGTGTTTCCGTGGCCCAGAGACAGAGGGACTCGGCTTTGCCGCCCGCGGTCGGGATTTCATAGGTCAATTCAGGGACGGGCAAGCCGGCAAGCGCAAAGACTTCAACCATTCGCTGGGCGATGTCATATTGAGGACATCCTTGCTGGAGCTTGGATAGAAGCGCGCGCATGGTCAAATCCCATATTTCCACCTTCGGCCGCGATTGAAATTGGCGGCCGTCGTCAATCTCATGGAATGCAATATATCCACCTGGTTTGACGAGCCGGGCCGCTTTCTTTAAGAAAGTCACGACATCCGGTTGAAAGAGTAAAACCGCACGACCGACCACCGCATCGAATTGCTGGTCTAAGTTCGCGTGTTCAAGCGTGCTGTTGGTGTAGGTAATGTTGGATAGGTTTGCACTCCGAGCCAGCGAGGTCGCCAAGCTGATCGCAGCGTCGCTCTGGTCAATGCCCGTCACATGTCCGCGGGGCCCGACAAGGCGCGCAGCCAATTGACTCACCCCACCAACGCCGCAGCCGATATCAAGGACGCTGGAGCCCGCCCCCACATTGGCCGAAAGCAGCATGCGATGCGTGATGGCTTGCAGCATTTCACCCTGAAAAATCAAGCGCTGGAGTTCACGATCGGAATGTCCGAGCGGGTAGACGTAGTTGGTCATGGCTTCCTCTGAAGGGCGCCTTCCGGATAAGGGGCATCCTGACACTTGAGCGGGGCTGCCTGAAAACCGCATTCTGCGGGCAGGCTTCCGCAGTAAAGTTCAATGGCGGACCGTTCGCAAGATTTCCGGCTGGAGATAATCGAAAGCCTTCGTGAGGAACCACCTCAAAGCCGGCGTGCGACATGAGCTGGATGGGCGAGAAACGCTGCGAAGGAAATAATGCTGAAGACTTCGCATCGCAATCCATTCAGGGGTTGCGATGCGCGTTTCGGTGTCTTCAAACCGCCCCTAGAGTTGCAACCCATTGCTGACCACATACACCGTCAGCTCGGCGTTGTTGCGCAGCTTCATTTTGGATAGCACGCGGCCGCGATACACGCTGACGGTCTTGGCGCTGATCTGCAGCGCCTCGGCAATCTCGCCCAGCGTGCGGCCGGAGCCCAGCATGCGCAGGGTTTGGAATTCGCGGTCGGAGAGGATGTCGTGGCGGGGCTTGTCCCAGTCGACATTCAGGTTGTCGGCCAGGACTTCCACCAGGTCGGACGGCAGGTACTTCTTACCCTTGGAGATGGCGTTGACGGCCGCGAGCAGCTGCGGCTGGCTGGCGTCCATCGGCAGATAGCCGGAGGCGCCGGCCTTGAGCGCGCGCACGGCCAGCAACGCTTCAGGATGGCGGCCGAGTGCCAGCACGGCCAGGCGCGCATGCTGCTGGCGCACGGCCTTGATGGTCTGGAATTCATCGCCGGTGGCGGATTCCACCGAGAACAGCATGACGTCCCACTCGCGTTCGGCAAGCAGGTCGTGGTTGGCGTTGAGCAGGTCCGGTACGGCCTCGATCTGCCGGGCCAGGCGCGAATCCTTGAGGATCTGGCGCAGGCCGACACGGGCAATATCGTGCGGTTCGACGATCAGAACATTGAGCATGATGGGCGTTGCGGTCAAACGGCTCGCGTTGAGCTCTTCTACCTGCCGGAGGGCTACGCGCTGCAGTGCCGTGCCGGCGGGGCTTGCAACTCCCCATCTGTGCGATAGCGCTCTCTATAGATAGGCACGGGGCGCTTTGGGTCTGGTCGGTCGAGTATAGCCGAGGGGCAGCCGCCCAAGAAGCCGGCCCCTTGCCTCTTTTGGAGGGGGCCCCAGCCGAGGTGCCCGCCAGCCCAAACCGCCGCGCGCGCATAAATTTGTCAAGTTGGCCCTAAACTTTCTCTGGGGGGCACCGATAACCTGAGTACAACGCAGACCTGATCCCCTTCAAGTTACAGGTCACGTTGCCCGGCCTAGCCGGAACAAAGGAACCAATCGGGCAACACGCCATCGGGAAACTTAGGAGCCGTCATGTCCCTCAGCCTCAATACCAACATCTCGTCCCTGCAAACGCAGCAAGCTCTGTCGCAATCGCAGTCTGCTCTGCAAACGTCGCTGCAACGCCTGTCGACCGGCATGCGCGTGAACAGCGCTAAGGACGATGCCGCTGCTTACGCTGTGGCTTCCAGCCTGACCACCACGCTGAACGCACAAACCCAGGGTATCCAGAACGCCAACAACGCGCAGTCGTACCTGCAAACGGCCGACTCGTACCTGAGCCAGGTTGAAAACAACCTGCAGCGTATGAACCAGCTGGCTGTGGAAGCCAACAACGGCGGTCTGTCGAGCACCGACCAGGCCAACCTGGACAAGGAATACCAACAGCTGGCCACGGCCAACAAGAACATCGAAACCAACGCCAACTACAACGGCGCCAAGCTGTTCGATGGCTCGGTTGCATCGACGTCGTTCCAGTACGGTCAGAATGCTGCCACCGACGTGGCAACGGTGACCAACGCCAACCTGTCGACCTTCGGTACGCTGACCGGCACGAGCGTGACCAGCGCCGCCAACGCCACGGCAGCCCAGGCCGCCATCGCTACCGACCTGACCGCCCTGAAGGCAGCACGTGCCGGCCTGGGTGCACAGCAAAGCGGTCTGAACTCGACCATCAACACGCTGACCTCGTCGAACACCGCTCTGTCGGCCGCCAAGTCGGCCATGATCGATACGGACTACGCTTCGGAAACGTCGAACATGACCCGTCAGAACATCCTGCAGCAAGCGGGTACGGCCATGCTGGCGCAAGCCAACTCGGCACCGAACAGCATCCTGAACCTGCTGAAGGGCTAATTGGCAGGCTGATGCCGCCCCGGCCTTCCCGATCATCGGGCGGCCGGTGGCACGAAAAAGGCCGGCGCTCCCATGGGGCGCCGGCCTTTTTCTTTACTGACCGTCCACTGTGCAGCCTGACAGACATGGCCTAAAGAAGTGGCGGGCGCTGCCGTTGTGTAGGAAGACTCCCGCCGCAGACGCTTACCCCTTCAGAACATGGCGACCACGACCACCTCTTCCACGAGCAATTACGTTCCGCCGATCTCCATTCCCGGTATCGGGACGAGCATCGACGTCAACACGCTGGTGACCAGCCTGATGAAGGTGGAAAGCCAGCCGCTGACGCAGTTGCAGAACCAGCAGAGTTCGTACCAGACTCAGCTGTCGGCGGTGGGCACGCTCAAGAGCTCGCTATCGACGTTTCAGACGGCGCTGTCGAGCCTGACCACGCTGAGCAACTACAGCGCCATGAAGGCGAGCGGCTATGACACCTCGGTGCTGAGCGCCACGGTGGGCAGCTCGGCCAAGGCCGGTTCGTACGCCGTGAATGTGACCCAGCTTGCGCAGTCGCAGGTGCTGGCGGCGCAGGGGCAGACGTCCACCTCGGCGGCCATCGGCAGCGGGTCGTCGACCACGATTTCGTTCTCGTTTGGCACGGTGTCGGGCGGCACGTTTTCGAACGGCCAGTACTCGGGTTCCACCTTTACGCAGAACGGCAACCTGCCGGGCGGCTCGATCACGATCAACTCGTCCAACAACACGCTGTCGGGCATCCGCGATGCCATCAACTCCGCCAACCTCGGGGTGTCGGCCAGCATCGTCAATGACGGCAGCGGCAACCCGTACCGCCTAGTGTTGACGTCTACGGCGGGCGGTTCCAGCTCGGAGATGAAGATTTCCGTGTCGGGCGATTCGACCCTGCAATCGCTGCTCTCGCAAGACCCGGCCGGCACGCAGAACATGACCGAAGTGACCACCGGCCAGAACGCCCTGGCTACGGTCAATGGCATTGCTGTGCAGAGCCCGACCAACACGTTGTCGAACGTGGTGGACGGCACGTCGTTCACGCTCGCCAAAACGGGCAGCACCACCGTGTCGGTGGCCAACGACCCAACCGCCACGACCAATGCCGTCACCAACTTCGTCAACGGCTACAACGCGCTGCGCACGCAACTGAACAACCTCACCCACATCGACACCGCCAATAGCGCCAACAATGGCCCGTTGGCCGGCGATGTGAGTACCAAGACGCTGATCAACCAGATTACCGATGTGCTGGGCCAGGGCGTGGGCAACGGCGCGTACCAGTCGCTGGGCAGCGTCGGTATCACGATGAACTCTGACGGCACGCTCACGCTCGACAGCAGCAAGCTGTCGACCGCGATTGCGTCGTCGCCCAGCCAGGTGGCAGCGCTGTTTGCGGGCACCGGCACGGCCACGGATTCGCTGGTTAGTGCGACGTCGTTTTCGGACACCACGCAGGCGGGCAGCTATGCCGTCAACGTGACGCAACTGGCTACGCAGGGCTCGCTCAAGGGCTCGACGGCGGCCAATACGACCATCACGGCGGGTGTCAATGACACCATGGCCATCAGCGTAAGCGGTATCGCCACCAACATCACGCTGCCGGCCGGCAGCTACAGCGCAACGGGCCTGGCCGCGCAGATCCAGAGCCAGCTCAACGCGTCGACGGGTTTGCAGGCAGCGAAGATCACTGCGTCGGTCTCGGCCGATGCCAGCGGCGTACTGACCATCGCTGACAATCAATATGGTTCGGCTTCCGTCGTGTCGGTGTCGGGCAGCGGCGCGTCGTCGCTCTTCGGCGCGGGTCCTACCACGGTCAATGGCCAGGACGTGCAAGGCACCATCAACGGCGTGGCCGCATCGGGCTCGGGTCAGAACTTGTATGGCGCCACGGGCACCGCGGTGGATGGGCTGACCGTGCAGGTGACCGGAGGCACGGTCGGCAACCGTGGCACGGTGACCGTGCAGCGTGGCTATGCTGCGCAGCTCAACACGGTGATGACCAACCTGCTGTCGACCACCGGCATGGTGCAGAACGAGACCGATTCGATCAACAGCTCGCTCAGCTCGCTCGCCAACCAGATCACCGCGATGCAGACGCGCCTGGATAACAAGCAGGCGCTGTACTACACGCAGTTCAACGCGCTGTCGGCCCTGGTGGCCAGCATGTCGAACACCAGCTCTTACCTGACCACGCAGCTCGCAGCTCTGCAAAAGCAGACCTCGAGCAACTAAGTCAGAACGAACGCACCGCCCATAACAACATCATTCAGTGAGGACCTTTCCCATGTACGCAGCTCGCCGCGCCATCGGTGCCTACGCGCAAGTCGGCATTGAAACGTCCGTGGTAGACGCCAACCCGCATCGGTTGATCGCCATGCTGTTCGAGGGTGCCCGCGCCGCCATCAACGTGGCCAGCGCCGCCATCCAGCGCGGTGATGTGCACGCCAAGCTGCGTGCGTTTGACAAGGCCATCTCGATCATCGGCCAGGGCCTGCAGGCCAGCCTCGACCACCAGCGTGGTGGCGAGATTGCGGTGCAGCTCAACGGCTTGTACGACTACATGCTGCGCCGCCTGCTGGTGGCCAACGGCACGAACGACGTGAGCATCCTTGCCGAGGTCGATGGGTTGCTCGTGCCGTTGCAGGACGCGTGGCTCGCCATTGGCCAGCCTGGCGCGGTGCATAGCAATGGCAGTAGCAGTCACCTGAGTGTTGTGAGCTGACGCGGCTGGCCGCGCAGCATCGCTTAATGAAATCGGCCCTACCTGGAGCCAACATGCAACGGAACATCCCGATCAAGGACAGCGAAAGTCTGTTCACCTGCTACGAAGCCATCGCCCGCCTGACTGCGGAAATGGTTGGCGCGGCTGAAGTGGGCAACTGGGAAGTCGTCAGCACGCTCGAACGCGAGAGCGCCACCTATGTGGATGCGCTGCGCCGTTCCGAGCCGCATCCGCACCTGTCGCGTGCCGACATCGAGCGCAAGCGCGTGCTGCTGGTGCGCATTCTGGAAGATGATGCCCGCGTGCGCGCGATGGTGTATCCGCGCCTGGACCGTCTGCAAAAGCGTATCGACACGGCACGTCGTGCAACGACGGCCAGCAACGCTTACGGCAGCATGGCGCGTTTCTGATGCGCTGAACTTCAGCTGCGGTCGTCCGCCGTGGCCAGCGCATCCAGCAGTTTGCGCAACACTTCGCGCGTGGCACCGATCTCGCCCAGTTCGAGCGGAATCTTGCACACCAGCGCTTCCGGCACTTTCGTCGCACGTTCACGCAGTGCCCGGCCGGCATCGGTCAATTCAATCACCACGCGACGCTGATCATCTCGATCCCGCGTGCGGGTCAGCAACCCTTGTTCTTCCAGCCGCTTGAGCAACGGCGTCAGCGTGCCCGTATCCAGATACAGCGTGCGGCCCAGATCGCCCACGGCGCACGGCGCCTGCTGCCAGCAGGCCAGCATCACCAGATATTGCGGATAGGTCAGCCCCAGCTCGTCGAGCAGCGGGCGGTACAGCCGCGTCAGCAAATGGCCTGCGGCATACAACGGAAAACACAGCTGCTGATCGAGCGCCAGCACGTCGTTCACGGAAACACTCCCGGGGGACGGCCTTGGCGCCCGTGCGGCGGATGCCGCAGCGGCCCGAAGCGGGCTCAGCGCGTGACCGTGGTCAGTTGGACGTCAATATTGCCACGGACGGCATGCGAATAGGGGCAGACCCCATGCGCGGCGGCAACAAGCGCTTCGGCCGTCGCCTGATCCACGCCACCCAGTGTGGCAACGAGTGAAACCGCTAGCGCAAACCCGCCGTCTTCGCGCGGGCCAATGCCGACGGTGGCCGTGACCGCTGTCGAGGCAAGCTTGATCTGCTTGGCGCGCGCCACGTGCAGCACGGCGTTTTCAAAGCACGCCGCATAGCCTGCGGCAAACAATTGCTCGGGGTTGGTGGCTGCGCCGCCGGCACCGCCGAGTTCGCGCGGCAACGACAGCGCGAGGTCCAGCGTGCCGTCTGCGCTACGCACATGGCCGGCACGGCCGCCTTCTGCGGTGACTTGGGTTTGATAGAGCGTCTTCATGGTCAGGTCCTGTGGATGGGCGGATAGGGAATGGCGGCGCCTGCCCATGAAGATAGCATGCAATTATATTGTGTCAAATATAAATATCCGATCGCGAAAAGTGATTCGCGGTACTCGGAAAGGAGGGGGGCGAGAGGGACACGCACGCCGCCACCGGAGCGGCGTGGCGCCTGCGAGGCTTACTGGCGCTTGCTGGCCAGCATGAACAGCGAGATGGCGTTGAAGAACCACATCCCGTCGATGTTCCACGGGGTGTACTTCTTGATGGTGTTGGAGAACGTGTACGGCGTGTACCAGCAGTTGTGGTCCGGGTGCACGACTTCGACGAAGGTCTGCGTATCGTGCAGGTAGTCGAAGTGGCGCGCGTGGCACTGGAACGCATCCGGCACCGTGATCACGTAGGAGTGCGTGTTCAGCGAGTCCAGCTGTTTCAGGAAGCCGGCCACATCGGGCACGTGCTCCATCACCTCGGGCACCAAGACCAGGTCGTACTGGTCTTGAATGTCTTCAAAGCGCGAGAACAGGCGGCCGCAGGTATAGGGTTCCAGCGCCTTGAGGGCCTCGGCGTGGATGTCGAAGCCGTCGAGCTTGGCGCAGACCGATTCCAGCGCCAGGTGCAGCGAGGTCTGCGGATCCGTGATCGGCCAATCTGCGCAGCCGATGTGCAGCACGCGCTTGCCTTCACATAGCTTCTTGAACACGTCGACGCGGCTGACCTTCATCACGTCGGTGCTGATCTGCACCCGTTGCACGAAGTACGGGTCGTGCGCGTCTTCCAGCCTAGAGCGTGACGGCGCGGGTTGGGAAGGCGGTGTCGGCTGTGTAGGCGCGGACTGTGCGGGCGCCGCCTGGGCCGGCTCAGGTGCGGGGGCAGTCGGCGCGGCAGCTTGCTCCGTTTGCACCGGCTGGCCATTGGCGTCGAATTGCTGCTGGTACAGCGTGCCGTAGCTGTTCTTGGTGCTGCCCCACATCTGGTGGGCGTACACGGGGCCGGGGCCGTTGTACTTCACGCCCGAAAAATGCTCGGGGATGAAGTAATGGCTCGGCAGAATGCGCAACGGGTGGTACTGGTAGCGCTGATACGACTCCGTCAGGCGCTGCGGGCCCACCGTCTTCCAAGCCCGGTCGTGAATCACCGAAGGCGCGCTGTGGATGTCCTTCACGATCTGCTGCACGAACGGGTTGCCCGGTTTGCAGCCGAAGTAGCCGGCGGCAATCAGGCCTGGCCGGGCAATCTCGCTTTCCCAGCAGGCAAAGGCTTCGCAATCGAGCAGGCTATCGTCCAGCGGGCGCAGGCAGATGCTGTCGGCATCGAGCACGATGCCGCCCTCCTTGTAGAGGATCTCCCAGCGCATCATGTCGGCCACGCCGTTGAATTCGCGGTCGAGCATCGCGTCCATGTGGCGGGCGTTGAGCCATTTGTGCTCGCCTAGCGACGCATTGCCCCAGATCTTGATCTGGTAATCGGGGTTGTGCGTGGCCCAGGTCTGGATGCAATTGTCCGGGCGCTTGCTCTCGTCGCCCACCCAGATGAAGTGCAGTGTCTTTGGAATCATGGTGTGGTCGCCTCACGCAGCCTTGACGCCAGGATTGGCACCAGAGTGCTCCTGCATCTGGCGGGCGATATCGAAATAGTGGTTGGCCTTGCGGGCGAGTGCCTCGCTCTTGGCGCGGTACGTTTGGGCCAGATACCGGGCGGCGGCAAAGCTGCCACGGCCGAATACGCTGGCTTCCAGCTTGGGCTGGTCGCCAATCTCCAGGCACTTGAGGAAGGCGTTTTCCGCCATTGGCAGCCATTGGGCTTCGGCCTGGACAGGGTCCTTGGCAGCGGCCTCGAACATCAGGTGGCCGACCATGTAGAAGTAATCCGGCGAGCCGGACCACTCCTCCATCCATTCGCCGGCTAGGGTGATGGCCTCGTCAAGCTGTTGCGATTGGCTCAGGCAGGCCAGCAGGCAGAGACACAGGTCGTGCCGGTAGGGCGCGCTCTTGGGCACCAACGGAAGGGCGCGACGATAGTGCAGCGCCGCTTGCGCGGGGTTTTTCTGGTGAATCTCGAAATCCTTGCCGAGCTGGTAGTGCACGTACGGATCATCCGGACGTGCGGCCAGTTCAAGCTGCAGCAGGGCGTGATTGCGCCCGCGCTTCTTGTCGAGCTTGGCGTTCATGTAGCCATCGTGGCCGACCACCAGTGGCAGGCGCACCAGCTTCAGATTGCCGGTCGGCTGTTCGTGAATGCGCCCTTGGTAACGCGCACCACGTGGCAGCAGTCGTGGGATCCAGCTATTGGTGTGTTCCACGTGGCCGGCAACGTCGTACTCGCTGCGCACGCACACCACGCCCAGCAAGGGGCCGAACGTACAGGCGTCGCGCAGCTCTTCGGTGCCAGCTTCCAGCCACTCATCGGCGTCCAGAATCAGGTTCCAGTCCGCATTGGCGGCGGCCAGCGCTGCGTTGCGGGCGGCGGAGAAGTCGTCCACCCACGTGAACGGGTACACCTGTGCACCACACGCCTTGGCAATGGCTGCCGTGTCGTCGGTCGAGCCGGTATCCAGCACGATCATCTTGTCGACATGCGGCTTGGCGCTCAGCAGACAGCGCTCGATGCAGGCCGCCTCGTCGCGGGCGATGACAACCAGCGCGAGTTCAGGCCGGGCGCGGTGTTTGGGGTGTTTGGACATGCAGGCTCCCACTGGCGCCAGCCAGCAGCGGATACAGAGCAGCGATGAATCTGATCGCGTGTGGCGTCAGATCGACATGCTCATGATGGTTTGGTACGCCGAAACCAGCTTGTTGCGCACCTGCACGGCGGTCTGAAAGTCGATGTTGGCCTTCTGCAGCGACAGCATCACATCGTGCAGGTCGACATCGTTGTTGCCCATTTCAAAGCTGCGCGAAAGGGTTTCGGCCTTCTGTTGCGAGGCGTCAACCTTGTCCAGCGACGACTTGAGCACCGAGCCGAAATCGACGCTGACCTTGGCGTCATCGCCGCCCGCCCCGCTGCCACCAATGCCACCGATCTGGCTGGATGGCGCCAGCACGCTGTTCATCAGCGATACCACCGAGTTGGCGTTCGTAATATCCATGTGATTAAAACTCCCCTTTGTTCCGGGCTTGTTGCTGTTTGTGGCGCCGGCGGTTTTTCAGGCCGGCATGGCGCCACGGTGATGCAAAGGTAGCAGCCGGGCCCCAGGTTCCAAGCGCCCAAATGAGCGGGAAAAGGCCCTCTTCTTGCCAATTTGCTTGCCCACCCGCTGCCGATAATGGCAACCACGGAGCCATGCCCGCTTTCCGGGTTCGGGGCTCAAGCAACGCAGTCAGTCAGGAGATTTGGGATGCCAACGACAGCCGATTCGGTTGCTGTCGCCGACACGCTCGGTACGGTGGATATGCCGGCGGTAGGCCAGGGCGCGATGGTGCGCCAGAACACGGGAGCGCTCAGCGCGCTGGGCCCGTTCGGCCGTCTGTCGCCGCGTCTGCTCATGATGATCGGCGCCGCCGCCCTGGTGGCCGTGATTGCTGCGGCCACACTGTGGAGCCGGGGGCCGGATTACCGTGTCCTGTTCAGTAATGTGAGCGACGCTGATGGCGGCGCCATCATCGCTGCCCTGCAGCAGATGAACGTGCCGTATCGCTTTGCTGATGGCGGTACGGCCATCATGGTGCCGGAAGCCAACGTGCACGAAACGCGCCTGAAGCTGGCGTCGCAAGGGCTGCCCAAGGGCGGCCTGGCCGGCTTCGAGCTGATGGAAAACCAGAAATTCGGCACCAGCCAGTTTGCCGAACAGGTCAATTACCAGCGCGCCCTGGAAGGCGAACTGGCCCGCACCATCCAGGCCATGCAGGAGGTGCAGTCCGCCCGTGTGCATCTGGCGCTGTCCAAACCGTCGGTGTTTGTGCGTGAGCAGGCCAAACCGAGTGCTTCGGTGCTGCTGACGCTGTATCCGGGCCGCATGCTCGATCGTTCGCAGGTGCAGGCCATTGGCCATCTGGTGTCGAGCAGCGTGCCGAACCTGCCGCTGGCCAACGTGACGGTGGTGGACCAAGCCGGCCGTCTGCTGTCGTCGTCGTTCCAGGACAACGCCTCGGGCCTCGACCCGACGCAACTGAACTACGTGCGCGAAGTCGAGCAGGGCTATATCAAGCGCATCGAAGCCATCCTCGGCCCCGTGGTGGGGGAAGACAACGTGCGGGCCCAGGTGACGGCCGACGTTGACCTCGATAACACCGAGCAGATGGCCGAGACGTACCGTCCGAACCAAGACCCGGCCAATGCAGCCGTGCGCAGCACGCACACCGCAGAAGCCATGCAGAACAAGGCCGACGCCCAAGGCGGCGTGCCGGGCGCGCTGTCCAACCAGCCGCCGACCGCGCCGCGCATGCTGCCGACCGCACCGGCACCGGCTTCGCAACCGGCTGCAACGGGCCCGAATGGCCAACCGCAGCAGCCGGCCGCCGCCGCCAACACGAGCAGCGCGACGCCGAACAGCGCGACGTCGAGCACCCGCGACACCACCACCAACTACGAAGTCGACAAGACCGTGCGCCGTACGCGTGCTGCAGTGGGTACCGTGCGCCGCCTGTCGGTGGCCGTGGTGGTCAACTACCGCGCTGACGGCAAGGCCTGGAAGCCGCTGTCCGACGCCGACATGACCAAGCTCAACGCGCTGGTGAAGGATGCCGTGGGCTTTGACGCCAAGCGTGGCGACTCCGTGAACGTGGTCAACAGCCAGTTCTCAGGCACGCTGCCGGTGTCCAAGGACGACCTGCCGCTGTGGAAGCAGCCGGAGATGATTCAGTACGCCATCCAGGCGGCCAAGTACCTGGCGCTGGCGGTGGGCTTCCTGATCCTGGTGTTTGGGGTGCTGCGCCCGCTGATCCGTTCGATGGGCAAGAAGGGGGAGCTGCAATCGACCACTGGGGCCACCTTTGTGGGCCGCGAAGGCGACGACCCGAACGCGCCCATCATCACCGGCGCCGCAGCGTCGGCCGGGCCGGAACTGGAAGGCCCGATGGCCGGGGCTGGCCCCGCTGTGGGCGGCGCCGACGAAGCACTGCCGGACGCCTTGCCGCAACTCAAGAACAACGACTTCGAGAAGAAGCTCGAAACCATGCGCCGTGTGGCGCAGAGCAACCCGCGCGCCGTCGCGGCCGTCATCAAGCAATGGGTGAATAACGAATGAGCGCCGAAGGACTCCAACGCAGCGCCATCCTGATGATGTCGCTGGGCGAAAGCGAAGCCGCCGAAGTGCTCAAGCACCTGGGCCCGCGCGAAGTGCAGAAGCTGGGCGCCACCATGGCCGCGCTCAAGAACGTGTCGCGCGAGCGCGTGCTCGACGCCTTTGATGCCTTCTTTGTCGAAGCCGAAGACCTGCCGCTGGACGTGGATTCCAACGAGTACATCCGCACCGTGTTCCGCAAGGCACTGGGCGACGACCGTGCCGCCAACATCATCGACAGGATCCTCTCGGGCGGTGACACCAGCGGTATTGAAGGCCTCAAGTGGATGGATGCATCGTCGGTGGCGGAACTGATCCGCAACGAGCACCCGCAGATCATCGCCACGATCCTGGTGCATCTGGACCGCGACCAGGCTTCGGAAATCCTGACCTATTTCACCGAGCGCCTGCGCAACGACACCATCCTGCGTATCGCTACGCTCGACGGTATTCAGCCGAGTGCCCTGCGCGAGCTGAACGATGTGCTGACCAAGCTGCTGCAAGGTAACGACCACCGCAAGAAGAGCGCGATGGGCGGTGTGCTCACGGCAGCGGAAATCCTCAACCTGGTGCCGAGCGCCGTGGAGTCCTCCGTCATCGAGGGTGTGCGCTCGCGCGATCCGGAGCTGGCCGACGCCATCGTCGAGAAGATGTTCGTGTTCGACAACCTGATCGACCTGGATGGCCGCGCACTGCAAACGCTGCTGCGCGAGGTCAGCCAGGAAGTGCTGGTGGTGGCGCTCAAGGGCGCCAAGCAAGAGTTCCGCGACAAGGTGTTCGCCAACATGTCGCAGCGTGCCGGCACGATGCTCAAGGAAGAGTTGGAAGTGCTGGGCCCCGTCAAGGTGTCGGAAGTCGAAGCGCAGCAGAAGGAAATTCTGGTGGTGGCACGGCGTCTGGCCGACGAAGGCGAAATCACCATCGGTCGCAAGGCGGAGGACGCGTATGTCTGACCGTGCTGGCCGTTGCGTTCGATCTGCGGTAGTGGAGCACTGAGATGCCGCGCCCGCCGATCATCCCCCGCGACACGCTGGTCGAATACCACCCGTGGGAGCCGACCGACTTCGTGCGTGAAGCCGCGCTGGCCGCGGCCGCCGCAGCGCCACCCCCGCCGCCGCCCGAAGTGGAACCCGAAGAGCCGCCGATTTCCGAAGAGGAATGGCAGGCTGCGCTGGACGCCGAACTGGCCAACGCCCGTGACGAAGGCCGCCGCGATGGGTTTGCCCAAGGCTTTCAGGATGGCTTTGAACAAGGCCGCCGCCAGGGCGAAGAAGAATCCAGGCAAATTGCCGCGCTCATGCAATCCGTGCGTGAGGCGGTGGACCAATTGAACGGCAGCGTTGCCGAAGAACTGGTCGACTTGGCACTGCAACTGGCCCAGCAGTTTCTGCACGGCGCACTGCATGCGCAGCCCGAACGCATTCTGCCGCTTGTGCGCGAGGTGCTGGGCGACGCGCCTACTGCACCGGCACCGGCCATGCTGCGCGTGCATGCGGACGATGCGGAGTTGATCCGCCAGATGCTGGGTACCGAGTTGGCTGCCGCCGGCTGGACCCTCGTCGTCGACGCCGCTATCGAACGCGGTGGTTGCCGCGTACAAACCCGCTTTGGCGAAACCGATGCCACGCTGCCGACGCGCTGGGCCGAACTGACCCGCGCGCTGGGCCGCGATACCGCATGGATTGCCAGCGAACGCTCGGAAGCCGAGCGCGTGGCAGGAGGAGCGCTCCATGTCGCTTGAGACCGTACAGCCGTCCGGGCAGGGGGCCGCCAACAACCCCAACGTGCGTCTGTGGCAAGCCCACTTGCAGCAGACCGCCAAGCGCGCGCGCTTGGCGCGGCCGGTGGTGACGTGCGGCAAGCTCACCCGCGTGGCTGGCCTGGTCATGGAAGCCGTGGGCCTGAAGCTGCCGGTGGGCAGCGCTTGCCGCGTTGAACTGCCGCATGGCCGCCACGTGCTGGCCGAAGTGGTGGGCTTTGCCGAAGAGCGTGCCTTCCTGATGCCGCAGACGGACCTGGTGGGTGTGGTGCCCGGCGCGCGCGTGTTCCCGCTGGAGCCGCAACGCCTGCCCGCGGATGCGGCAGACCCGACGATTTCACACAGCAAGTTCCTGCCAGTCGGCCCGCGCCTGCTGGGCCGCGTGGTGGATGCCAACGGCGAGCCGCTTGACGGCAAGGGGCCGCTTGGCACGCATGACGAACTCGCTTGGGGCTCGCTTGCCCCGGCGCCGCTGAACCCGCTCAAGCGCAAGCCGATCGAGCACGTGCTCGACGTGGGCGTGCGCGCCATCAACGGTTTGCTAACGGTGGGCCAAGGCCAGCGCCTTGGCCTGTTTGCCGGCTCCGGCGTGGGTAAGAGCGTGCTGCTGGGCATGATGGCCCGCTACACGCAGGCCGACGTGGTGGTCGTTGGCCTGATTGGCGAGCGCGGCCGCGAAGTGAAGGAATTCATCGACGAGATCCTCGGCGAGGAAGGGCTTGCGCGTTCGGCCGTGGTGGCCGCGCCGGCCGACAACTCGCCGCTCATGCGCCTGCAGGGTGCCGCTTACGCCCACACCATCGCCGAGTACTTCCGCGATCGTGGCTGCAATGTGCTGCTGATTGTCGATTCGCTCACGCGCTATGCGATGGCGCAGCGCGAGATCGCCCTGGCCATCGGCGAGCCGCCGGCGACCAAGGGGTATCCGCCCTCGGCATTTGCCAAGCTGCCGGCGCTGGTCGAACGAGCCGGCAACGGCATGGTGGATGCGAGCGGCCGCGGCGGTTCCATCACCGCGTTCTACACCGTGCTGGCCGAAGGCGATGACCAGCAGGACCCGATTGCCGATGCAGCGCGCGCCATTCTGGACGGCCACTTTGTGCTCTCGCGCAAGCTGGCCGAGCAGGGCCATTACCCGGCCATCGACATTGAACAGTCGATCAGCCGCGTGATGTCGGCCATCGTGCCGCGTGAGCAGCTCGATACCGCGCGCCGCTTCAAGCAGCTCTATGCCCGCTATCAGCGCAACCGTGACCTGATTGCCGTGGGTGCCTATGCACGCGGCAGCGACCCGATGACTGACCAGGCCATCGCGCGCTACCCCGACATGGAAGCGTTTTTGCAGCAGGGCATGTTTGAAAACGAAAGCCGTGAGCACACGCTGGAGAAGATGAATGCGGTGCTGGCTTGACAGTGTGAAGACGCAAGCCGCATCTCAAATCGGCAAGCCGGAGGCTAAAGCCCCGGAGTTTGTGACCGATTGGTTGTGAAGTAACGGGACATCTGGAGGGCCCCGCATGACGACCATGAACAAGCCGTTCCGCCTCGAAACCGTGCTGGAGCTGGCCCAGAAGGACACCGAGAAAGCCACGCAGGAAGTCGGCCGCCTGATGAACACGCGTGAGGCCGCCACGCAAAAGCTGGCGCTGCTGTCCGACTACCGCAACAACTACCACCAGCAGATGCTGGCAACCGCCGGTGACGGCATCGATGTCACGCGTTTGCGCAACTACGCGGCCTTCATCGACCGTCTGGGTAACGCCGTGCATCAGCAGAAGGGCACCATCAACGCCCTGGAAAGCCAGCTTGCCGCCAGTCGTGCCAACTGGCTGGAGAAACAACGCCGCGAACAGTCGTTCGACATCCTGCGCCAGCGCCACATTGAAGAGCAGCGCCTAGACCAGGACCGCCGCGCCCAGCGCGAAAACGACGAGCACGCCGCCAAGGTGATCCGCATGCGTGCGGCCCAGGGCAGCAACTGAACTGAATACGAACACAGAACGCCAAGACGGAGTTACCGTGGGTTTGAGTGCCACTCCCAATGCTGCCCAAAGCGCCGCTGCGAAAGATCTGAGCAGCATGCTGTCGGCCAGCAACACCGCTGCGACTGACAAGACGCAAGCAACATCGTCCGGTACCGATACGTTCGGCAACCTGCTGTCGGATCGCCTGCAACAGGACCGCGCCGCGCAAGAGGCCGCGAGCCGCCGCGCGGATGCGCAATCCATGGCCAACGATGCCGCCAGCCGCCGTGCGGATATCGCCCGCAAGGACGCTACCCGCGCCCACGCCGCCCGCAACGACCGGGACACCAAACCCGCCGATGCCAACGCGTCGACTCAACCTGCAACGCCCATCGCCAGCACGCCAGACGTGGCCAACGCCAAACCGGCCCAGCCGGCAGACGCCAAGGATCTTGATGCTGCAGCGGCCCAGGCTGCCGTAGACCCGGCCGCACAACTGGCAGCGCAGATCGAAGCCGCGCGCCAGGCTGCGCAGCAGGCTGCTGCGACCGTGCTGCCGCAGCAGCCCGTCGCCCCATCGATCAGCGACACTGCCGCCGCAGCAGCAGCGCAAGCGGCCGGCAAATCGACTGCAACGGATGCCGCCACGCTGGCCGCATTGAACGCCGCTACTGCCGGCACGCAAGGCACAACTGACGCCGCCGCAACCGTGGCGCAAGCCGGCCAAGCCGCACTGCAAGCCGCCAAGGATGGGAAGGACGCCAAGGCAATCGCCGGTGCGGCGGGCGCCGCCAACACGCCAACGCCGTCAGCCACAGCGCTGCCCGACAACGCTTCGCTGGCGCAGACCTTCGCGCGCTCGCGTGCTGTGGCCGACAACACGCCGCCCACGGTGCGGCAGCTCGGCAGCACGTCGCAAGCGCAGGGTGCCAATGGCGAGCACGGTCTGCCCAAGCGGGCTGAAACGAATACGCACAGCCCCGTCACGCAAACCGCCACCGCGGCCGTGGCCGATGCCACCAGCCAAGCTGGCAATGGCGGCAGTGCCGGCACGCACGCTGAAGCCCAAAACGCGGGCACGCAGTTCCAGGGCGCGCTGGCGCGTGCCAATGGTGATGCCAGCATGGCGGCGCCGACGTTTGCTGTCGGCAATGCCGGAGCGACGAGCGCGGCAGCCGGCAGCGCCATCACGCCGGCTCAGATTCACACGCTGCCCACCCTGGGCGATGCTGCCTGGCCGCACAGCATGGCCAGCCAGCTCGCCTTCATGCAGGTGCATCGTCAATCGTCGGCCGAACTGCAGTTGAACCCGGCCGAGCTGGGCGGGCTGCACGTCAAGCTGGATGTCGACAACGGTGCTGTCAACGCCAGCTTTGTCTGCCAGCACCAGGCGGTGGCAGAGCTCGTGCAAGACGCCATGCCGCGTTTGCGCGATGCCATGCAGCAAGGCGGCATGCAGCTTGCACAAACATCGGTCAGCACCGGCGATTTCAGCCAGCAGCAGAACGCATCGCAAGGTTCGTCTGCGCAAGGCAATGGCGGTGGCAGTGGTGCCAACGGTGGTGGCCGCTTTGGCGGCAGCGCACAAGGCCGCGCGGATGCCGGCACCGTGGCGGTGACGCCGCAACGCGCCTCCAGCCACGATGGCGCCATCGACACGTTTGCGTGATGCGCCGCCCTGAAGGGCGGGGCGCCTAAAGTTTGGCTAAGGCCAGTCGTTAATTGTTGGGAGTGCCGTCATAACGGCCAGCCGCAAGGCGACGAAAGCAGAGAGAAGGACGGGAAGTAACGCAAACGTAACCGCATGCAGCACGCGGCGACGTTGTGATGAATAACAAGGGGGTCAAGTCCGACTGGCGAAGACGGGATCAAACGGGGATCACTTCGCCACATCCGCCTTCGGGTGGATGCCAACGGACCGATGCGGCGTGTCCGAGCCGGGGGGCTGGCGCACCGCATGTTTGCCGTACTTACGGGAAAGCGCACTGAGAAGTGCGCTTTTTGTTTTTGGAGCGATGCAAATTCAGGCGCGTGCCTCGGCGGCTTGCAGCGTGGCTGGCGATACCGGCACCACATGCTCCACGCCATAGCCGCGTGCCACCCACGCATCGATGCCGCCATGCAGCGGACGCACGCGCTTGAAGCCGCGGCTCACCAGCGTGCGTGCCACCATCACGGCCGATGCCTCGTTGGGGCAGGCGCAGTAGATGATGATTTCGCGGTCGGGGCCGTCGATGTCGAGCGCGCTGTCCTTGCCCTTGCTCGACATGTCGTACAGCACCGCGCCGGGAATGCGTTGCGGTTGCACTTGGCGCGAGCTGTCCGCGCGCACGTCGATGATGACCGGCGCCGCGCCCGATTCGATCAGCGCATGCAATTCATCGGGCGAGATGCGGACCATCTCCAGCATCTTCCGAAAGCGCCAGCGCTGCAGCCAGCGCGCGGCCACATATACCGCTGCCAGCAGCACGATCAGCACAACGGCGCGCGTGCCCAGTTCGTCAAGCTGGCGCAGCGCCTGATCGATACCGTCATGCGCCATGCGCCCGAGCATCAGCCAGATCGCCGCCCACAGCGCTGAGCCGCCCAGGTTGTACAACACGAATGTGCTGAACGGCGTACGCATGGTGCCCAGCAACGCTGAAGACACCGTCGACAACCCCGGCACGAATTTGGAAATCAGCAACAGCGGAGCACCCCAGCGCTCGAACTGGGTGCGTGTGCGCCGCACGCACGAATCGGGCGACAGCGACACCCGGCACAGCAGCGCCATCACGTGCCGGCCATAACGCTTGCCGGCCAGATACCACAGGCCATCGCCGATCAGCGCACCAGTGATGGCCGCGGGCAGCAATTCCATGAAGTACAGCGGGCCGCTCAACGTGAGCGCACCCCCCACCAGCAGTGTCGGCACGGCGGGCAGCGGTGCGCCCGCTTGCGTCAGCAGCACATTGAGGAACACGGCAAACGCACCGTATTCGGCGAGCAGGGGAAACAGATCGTGCATGGGAAAGGGCAAGGGGCGGCGCGCAAATGCGTCTGCCAAGTTACCGCATTCCGGCGTCGCCCGATACCCATGCCAGCGTGTTGCATGGGGTGACGTGCGCATCATGTGGGATTGGCGTGACAATAGGCATTGTCTTATCCCGCGCTTTCCTTTCTTATCCGCGCCTTCGCCATGTCTTCCGCAATGCCTACCGACGTTTCCGTTTCCAAGCACGACGTGGGTGCCATCGGCATCCGCCCCGCCACACCGGCTGACCTGCCGGCCATTGTCGCCATCTACACGCACCATGTGCGCACTGGCACCGCCAGCTTCGAAACGGAGCCGCCGGACCTGGCCGAGATGACGCGTCGCTTTCAAACCCTGCAAGACGCCGGCATGCCCTACGTGGTGGCCGAAGCCGACGGCAAGCTGCTCGGCTATGCCTACGCCGGCCCGCACCGTGCGCGGCCCGCTTATCGCAACACGGTGGAAGACTCAATCTATCTGGATACCGCTGCGCAAGGACGTGGCGTCGGCACGATGCTGCTGCAAACCCTCATCCGCGAATGTCAGGCGCGTGGTTTCAAGCAGATGGTGGCAGTGGTGGGCGGTGGGTATGAGAACCCGGGCTCGGCCAAGTTGCACGCGCGCTGCGGGTTTCGCGAGGTGGGCGTGCTGGAAAAGGTCGGGTACAAATTTGACCGCTGGCTGGATTGTTTGTTGATGCAGCGGGCCTTGTGAGTTGGGGCAGAGTGCTGCACCGAAGAGGCGGCAGCTCCCACGCCTTGCGCGTGGCTTCAAGCATGCGGTTCAGTGTTTCAGGCTCAATCATTCCGTTTACGTTGGGTTGCTGGTGTGCCCGATGCGCGCCAGACAGACTCACATGTTAGATTTTTCTAATGTTTTCGTCAAGAAATATCTAACTTTTCATGTTTAGAACGTTGCGAGCGGAAAGAAAAACCCGCCGCAGCGGGTCTCCATGTTGAGGGCGCAGGCAGCGCTTAGAACCTGTTCACGATCCGTAGCGAGCGGCCCGAGGTTGGCCTGAGAAGCGCAACCGTACATGGGTACGGTGAGCATCGCAGGGCCAAGATCGGGACGCGCAGTAGGAGCGTGAGCAGGTTCTTAGAAGTCGCCCATCCCTGACCGATATTTCACGCGGCCCACGATATCGATGTGCTCGAGTTGCTCAGGCGGGACGATGAACGGGTCGTGCTTCTCCTTGTTGTCGCTGACCACGCGGATTGAGCCGTCGGGCAGGCGGAACAATCGCTTCACGAGCATCTCGCCGCAATACACCAGCGCGAACACGCCGCCACCGGTGGGGATGCGTCGATCGGCCTTGTCGACGACTACCGTGTCATCGTCAAACAGGCGCGGTTCCATGCTGTCGCCGCGCACTTTCACGGCCACCAGGTGCTTCGGGCTGGCGTCCAGTCGGCGGACGTAATCGGCCTGGAAGGGCAGCGGTTCTTTCTCTTCCACGTGCCATGTCTCGCGGCCGTTGCCGGCGGAAAGCGCCACGTCCACATGGGTGATGAGGATGGTCGTCTCAGTCGGCAATTCGTCCAGGCTGTCGTACGTGGTGATGGGGCGCGCCGGAAAACCCTTGCTGTGCGCCGGCGCGCTGGCAGCCGTGCGAACCACATCGCCCGCGCTGCCACCCGCCGCTTGCGCGGCGGCATCGGAGAACGGCGTGTCCATGATCCGATCGGCAAACCCGAGCTTCTTCTCCAGCCGGCGCGCCGCGATGTCGCCAATGCTGCGGCCATCCTGATAGGTGCGCGACAGGAACTGCGCCACCTGCGAGCGCGAGTATCCGTACTGACGCTCGAACTCCGAGCGGTCGCCGTTGACGAGGGTTTGGATCCAGTAGGTCAGCCACTGGCGGCGGTTGTCGTAGATGTCCATGGGGCGCATTAGAGCAAGAAACTTCTAACGTGTGGTTTAGAAACATCTTGACACTGTAGTTTAGAATAATCTAAATTACAACCCATCGGCCTCCTTCTCGCCCATTCCGCCCATCCCGCGACTTCCCTGGGGCTGCCGGGCCGATCAATCCGAATCTCGTTCAATCCGCGCGCATCTGGCCGCGCCGACTGGAGTCTCTTCACATGACCGTTGCCCAAACTTCGATGGATGCCTTCCGACGTGGCCGCACCACGTCAACCGCCAAGCTGCAGTGCGATCGCATTGCCGATTACGTGGCTCGCTCCGGCACCGCCACGATTGCTGAAATTGCGCAGGCGCTGCGCATTGAAAAGTCGAGCGTCTCTGCACGCCGCAGTGAGCTGATTGCCGCCAAGCGGCTCGAACTGGCGGAGGAGCGCAAGTGCAGCGCCACGGGCCGCTGGGTGCAATCCGTGCGTGCGGTGCCCGTGCCGGAGCGCCTCATGCAGTAGATGTGAGTGTCCCGATCTTGCGCTGGCTGCGATGAACACGACGCATGCAGCAACAGCGCACGGCGCGAGTGACGCGTGCCGAACTCTGTCATCAATAAGCTGCCATCAATAAGCACTGAACAAAAAAAGGAAGCAGGACATGGGAATCGAAGACCGTTTGGAAAACTGGAGCCGCGTGGTGCGCGATCCGAGCTGGCAACCTCAATACTGCGCATCGTGGGCGCGCTTGGCCGTCGCCATGCGCGATGCCGGGACCGGCGCGCCACAAGCCATCATCACCGTCGATGTGAATGACGGCTGGCTGGTGGAGCGCGCCTGGCAGAAGATTGCCGACCCGGTGGCGAAGCGTTTGCTGCAGTATCACTACGTGCATCGCATGCCAGCAGAGATGGTGTGCCGCATCCTCGTGCGCAAGTACGGCGCGTCGCCGCACACGCTCAAGCACTGGAAGGTGCGCCTGGCGAAGGCGCAGTCGATCATGTCGCACGTCATCGATTCGGAAGTCGCGCGTGTGCAGATGACGAAGGCCGTGCGCGCGGCCGCAATGGTGCCGATGCACGCCTGAAATATTTTTCGTTTTTTTTTCGAGCACCGCTTGCACAGAACATATCCCCTTCGTATTCTGTTTCCCAGATGTTCGATTGCCCTCGCGGCGTAACCGGTTCAGACCGAGACATGCACCCCACTGGGGTGCATTGACCTACCCAGACGAAGCGCAGATGCAGTGAAGAAAAGCCCGCCACCCAGCGGGCTTTTTTGTATTCGCGCTTCGCTCGTACACACGCAACACCTGCCTCGATGTCACCGCACGGTGACGACTCGATCGAGGTGATCTCACTCCTTGATGCAACTCACTCGATCGATCGCGCCTTGCTGCGTGCATCGATGAAGGCGCTTCTCTTATGGCAGATCTCTCCGATGTTTCCAACGCACTCGTCACGCTCGTCACGGGCGTGGTCTATCCGAACGGAACCGGCCAGCCGTCGATCACGGGCAACCCGGTGCTGGTCTACAGCGGCTGGCCCAACATGACACAACTGAAGACCGACTTGCAGGCCGGCAAGGCGCATGTGTCAGTCTTTCCCAGCACCAGCCATCAACGGCACAAGAGCACAGCGTTCTCCGATTGGAGTGTGGCCATGCCACCCGCAAACACGCTGGCGCTGAGCGTGACTGCGCAGACGGTCATGGTGAACGGCACCGTCAGCACACCGCAGAACGTGGTGCTGCTGGTTGATGGGCGTGCGTATGTGTATGCGGTGCAGGCCAGCGATACACCGGCCAGCATTGCGACGGCGCTGGCTGCGCTGGTGGCGGTGGACCAACCTGCAACGGCTGCCGGTGCGGCGATCACCATTCCCAACGCGACGTACATCTCGCCGCGCGTGGGTGGTGTCGGCACGGTGCAGCGCGAGACGCGCCGGCAGGAGCGTACGTTCCTCATCTCCACATGGGCGAATGGCGCTGCGCCGCGTGACCTCATCGCGGGCAAGGTCGATGCAGTGCTCTCGGGCATCGTACGGTTGACGTTGCCCGACCAGGGTGCAGCGTTGCGCTACAAGCGCGGCCATCAGCATGACGACCTGACCAATGGCATCTACCGGCGTGACCTGCGCTATGCCGTCGAGTACGCGACCATCGTGACCGACACGGCCTACCAGATTGCGACGGGCGTGGAGAACATAACGGCCGGCGCGTCGATGGGCGCGCTGTTTCCTGTTCGGACCATCGTGCAGTAACGCCGTCGTGTCGGCCCGATGGTCCATGGCCTGAATCGCTTGGCCGTCTTGCAGTCGAAGTTAACCAACCGCGCCGCCCTGCTTCATTGGGGGGGCTTTTTTTATGTCCGGCCGCCTCTGTGCGGCCTTTTGTTTTTCTCACTCGGAGGCACGCATGCCGATCGTCCAGCAGGGCAGCATCAATACCACTGCACTCATCGTTCCGGACCTGTACGTCCAGATTGTTCCGCCGCAGGTCACCCTGCTCAATGGCGTTCCCACCAACGTGCTCGGCGTGGTCGGCACGGCTACCTGGGGCCCCGTCAACTCGCCGACGCTGATCGGCAACATGGCCATGTACGCGCAGACGTTTGGTGCGATCCAGAACCGCACCTACGACATGGGCACCGCCGTGGCTGTGGCTGTGCAGCAGGGCGCCAACAACTTCCGCTGCGTGCGTGTGACCGACGGCACCGACACCGCCGCCACGGTGGTCGCGCAGACCAACGGCGTGACGTTCAGCGCCAAGTACACGGGCTCGCTGGGCAACACCGTCACGGTGGCGCTGTCGGCCGGCTCGGCCGCCAATACGTGGAAGGTGACCGTGGCTGCGCCCACGCTGGCACCGGAAGTGTTCGACAACATCGGTGCGGGCCAGACCGGCAATGCGCTGTGGGTGGCGATCGCCAACGCCATCAACAACGGCGTGAGCGTGATGCGCGGCGCCTCGCAGATCATCACTGCCACCGCAGGCGCCAGCACCACCGCACCGACGGCGGCCACGCTGCAACTGGCAGGCGGCACTGACGGCGCAGCCACCATCAGCGGTGCTGTGCTGCTCGGCCAGGACACCGTGCCCCGCAAGGGCATGTATGCGCTGCGCAACCAGGGCGTGTCGATCGCCATGTTGGCCGATTGCGCCGACGCGACCACCTGGCCGACCCAGGTGGCGTTCGGCCTGTCGGAGGGCATCTACATGATCGGCACGGGCCCGAGCGGTGACACCATCGCCAACGCCGTCACGGCTAAGAGCACCGCCGGCATCGACTCGTACGCCTTCAAGCTGCTGTTTGGCGATTGGGTGTACTGGCTCGATACCGTGAACGGTGTGACGCGCCTGGTGTCGCCGCAAGGCTTTGTGGCGGGCCTGCTGGCCAACCTGTCCCCGCAGAACAGCAGCCTGAACAAGCCGATCTATGGCGTGGTGGGCACGCAGAAGACGTTCGCCAACCAGAGCTACAGCTCGGCCGAGTTGCAGGCGCTCATTCAAGCAGGCATCGACGTGGTGACCAACCCGGTCCCGGGTGGTGCGTACTTCGGCTGCCGCGCGGGCCACAACACCAGCTCGAACGCGCTCACGCAGGGCGATAACTACACGCGCATGACCAACTACATCGCCAGCACGATCAACGCGGGCATGGGTAAGTACGTTGGTCAGCTGCAGTCGGCCACGGTGCGCGCGCAGGCGGCGGCCACGCTGTCGAACTTCCTCAGCTCGATGGAGCAGCAGGGGATGATCGGCGCGGTCAACGGCGGCCCGGCATTCTCGGTGCAGATCGATGCCAACAACAACCCGATGAACCGAGTGGCGCTGGGCTACATGCAGGCTGACGTGAAGGTGGTCTACCTGTCGGTCATCGAGAAGTTCCTGGTGAACGTGGAAGGCTCGCAGGCGACGGTGATTCGCACCTCGACCGCAAACCAGTAATCCAACTCACACCCGCCAATCAACCTTCTGGCCCCGCATGGCGCGGGGTCTTTTCTTTTGGAGAACGTTATGCCGATTCAAGGCTACTCCGTCGGTCGCGACTACACGCTGGTCATCCAGACTGCAAACGGCACGCTGCAACCGAACAAAATCACCGCATTCAAGAGCAAGCAGGATGTGACCGACGTGCGCGTCAAGCGCCTGGACGGCATCACCGACCACATCCGTTTCTTCGACGGCTGGTCGGGCTCGTTTGACGTGGAGCGCCAGGACGCCACGCTCGACAACTATTTCGCCCAGCTCGAAGCGGGCTACTACGCCGGCGTGAACGAAGCGCCCGCGCAGATCTACGAAACGATCCAGGAAGCCAATGGCTCGGTCTCGCAGTTCCGCTACGACGGCGTGCTCATGACGCTGGCCGATGCCGGCAACCGCGCGGGCGACGCCACCATCAAGCAATCCGTCAACTTCGTGGCCTCGCGCCGCATCAAGGTGTCCTGATGACCAACGTGACCATCACGCCCTCTCAACAGATCATCAAGGCCGCCGCGAAAGACGTGGTGGTCGACGATGCACTGGGCCGCAAGATCACGCTGCGCAAACCGAGCCCGCTGGCCAACCTCGACTTTGCCAAGGCCGCGGGCGGCAGCGAGCTGAACATGCTCTACCTGGCCGAGGTCGCGCACCTGAAGTTCGTGTCCGCCATTGATGGCGAACCGGTGCCGACGCCTGCCTTCGAAGCCCAGTTGCGTGCGCTGTATCAACGCCTGGGCGAAGAGGGCAACGAAGCGGCGCAGCGTGGTGTGGCCGCGAGCTTCATCAACGTTGCCACGTCGGAGTCCGAGCTAAAAAACTCCTGACGAACGGCCCGTTTCACGAGGCGATGTGGCTCGTGCATAACGGTGTTCCGTTCGACGTGGCGTTTTCACTGGACGACACCATGCGGCAGGCGATGGCCATCAAATGCAGCGAATTCCACGGCGCGGAGTTCGACCTGAAGACGATGTCTTTCAAGGAGCGAGAATGAACCTCTCGTTAGCAGAGATGGCACGTCGCCTGACCGAGCTGGAGGCACGGGTGCCGGAGGCGCTGTCGCAGGGGCTGGCCGCAGCCGCTGCGGCGATGGAGCAGGCGGCCCGCGCCAAGGCGGTGGAGAGCGCAGCGGCCGCCGGCATCACCGAGGCGGCTCGCGTGAACGCGCTGCGCGATTCCATCGGCCACACGGTCAAGGGGTTGGAGGCGGCCATCGGCTCCAACGCCAACCAGGCTGTCGTTCAGGAGCTTGGCAGTGCGCAGACGCCACCGCATCCGTTTCTGGGTGCGGTGGCGAATGAGCAGGCCGACGTGGTGCAAAAGAGCGTGGGCGATGCGGTGACGGCGGTGCTGGAGGGCCGCCCGATCAACTCCACCGTAAGCGCGCACACGTGAGATCGGTGGCCTCAACAGATAAAGGATTCCTATGAGCCTCGATGCTTACAAGATTGGAATACAGATTGCGTTGGTGGATAACGTTTCGCGCGGGTTGGTGGCGATCGCCGCGCAATTCGAATCCGTCAACAAGAGCGCAGAGAAGCTGGAGACCCGGCTGGAGAAGGTCAAGAAGCTGATGGACTTCGACACCGGCTTGGTCAAGGCGGGCAATGAAGCCGTCCACATGTGGGATAAGCAGGTGGATGCCGCATCGAAGTACCACGCGGTGCTTGAGCGCATCAGCCGCTTTGATCCTGGCGCTGCAGCAGCCAACGAAAAATTCCTCAAAGGCCTGGACATCAAGGGCATGTCGGTCACGGATGTCGGGCAGCTGTTTGGTGGGGCGCAGAACATTCTGCAGAGTTCGTCCCAAGCGCAGGACGTCACGAAACTGCTGGCCCAGGCGAGAACGGCCTTCGGGGCGGCAACCGGCGTCAAGGACGGTGCGCAACTCGACAGCATGGCGCTGGCTACGCTCAAAGTCGCGCAGATGCGCGACGGCGTGATCGGCAAAGACGGCAAGATCGACGTGAAGAAGGTGGAAGAGACCTTCGACATGCTGGTCAACACGGCATTGGCGAGCAACGGCGGTGTGTTGCCGAAGGACTATCTGGAGGCCATGCAGGGCGGCAAGCTGTCTGGCGCGCTGAAGCCGTCTGAAGCAGCAGCGTTTGGGCTGAAGCAGTTCATGCAGGCCAACGGCGGCTCGAAGGCTGGCGTTGACGCTATGTCGGCGCTCCAAGGCTGGGCGGCAGGCAACATGTCTGCAACGGTTGCGCACGAGTTGGAACGGGTCAAGCTGCTTGACCCGAAGGCCGTGCATCGCGACAAGGCTGGGCGCATCACCAGTGTGGATGCGACGGGTATGACGAACGCGGCGAACTTCGCCAACAATCCGCTTCAGTACCTGTTGGACGAGATCGTGCCGGCGCTGAAGAAGCGCGGCTATAGCGGAGATAGCCTCAACACCCAGCTGGGCAGCCTGCTCGGCATGAAGGGTGAGAAGAACATCCTGCAACAGCTTGAGCATGAGAAGGAACGAGCTGGGCTGTACCTGCAGAACGCCAAGAATGGGCCCGGCACCGTCAAGCTCTACGAGAAGGACAACGAAGGGCTCGAAGGCAAGCTGAGGGACTACGAAGCCAAGAAGACGAACCTCAATATCGCGCTCGGGGAGCACATCCTGCCGTTGGCGATTTCGGGGTTGGAGAAGTTCAACAGCATGCTCGATGGCATCACGAAGTGGGCGCAGGAGAATCCGGGCACAACGAAGACACTCATGGCCCTGGCTACGGGGCTGACCTTTTTGTCTAAGGTAAGCACGACGCTTTCGTTGCCTTTGCCGGGCGGCGGAGGCAAGGGCGGTGGCGGCTTTGGACGCGGCTTGAGCAATATCGCCAAGTCCGTGGGGCAGGGTGCGCTGCGTTTGGGGGCTGGTGTTGGGCGGACAGCGATGTCAGTGCTCCGCGCGGGTAGTGGATTGGGCCGCGGTCTGCTGAGCGCTGCGGGAACGTTGGTGCGGTCTCCTCTCGCCGCACGGGCAGCGGGCATGCTCGGGCCGGCCGGTGCGGTGCTGGGAACAGGTTACCTCAGTTATCGACTGGGTAGCTTCGTTAACGACAACGTCATCAGCCCGTTGATCGAGCGCGCCAGCGGCGTCAAGGGCGCGACGCTCGGTACGTTTCTGTACGACGTGCTCCACGGGGACACCGGCAAGAAGCTGACGGCGACCACGCCGGCATCTAGCCAAAGTTCCACCCCGGCCGGCTCCGCTGTGAAGGTCGCTGAGCCAAAGTTCGTCTACCTCAAGGGCGATGTGACGATGGACGGTCGCTCCGTCGGCCAGGTGGTCTGGAAACAGATCGAAGGCAATCTGGCGCGCCCGCAAACCGGCGCCAGCAGCTTCAACACCGGCATGAACCTCATGCCATCCGGACTCTGATCAACCATGCCCGACTTCACTCTCAAACTCGGACAGAATTTCCAATTCAAGGACTTGGAAATTCCCGAAACAATCTCGTTTGGCGGCACGCAAAAGCTGGCCATGCATGACTTGGTGGGCGGCACGCGGGTGATCGACTCGATGGGGGCATTCTGTGCGCCCGTCGAGTGGTCTGGCTGGCTGCTCGGTACAGAAGCACTCGCTCGCGCCCGCGAGCTGGATGATCTGCGCGTGAGTGGCAAGGAACTGGTGCTGCAGTGGTCCGAGATCTGCTACATCGTCGTCATCCGCGAATTTCGTGCAGACTTCCAGCGCACTTACAAGATCCCGTACAAGATCTCGTGCGAGGTGTCGAGCGACATGTCCAAATACACGATGCCGGACGAAGGCACCGGCATCGACGGCCTGGTCAAGAGCGACGCCGCAGCCATGACCGACATGGCCAGCAGCATTGGAGACGGCACGCTATCCAGCCTGATCGACTCGGCCAACTCGGCGATCGACACGGTGGCGAGCTTCGCCAACGCCGCGCAGTCCACGCTCAGCAACGTGCTGCAGAAGGTGACGGCCGTGCGGGACCGTGCGCAGACATTGGTTGCATCCGCCAACAGCGAGTTGATGAAGGTGGCAACGCTAGGCGGCATCCTGCCGAACAATCCGGTGGCGCAGCAGGTGGCGAAGCTCAACGGCCAGATCAACTCGGCGCTGAGCTTGCCCGTGCTGGTTCAGCTCGATCGTGTGGCGGGCCGCATGCAGACGAATATCGCGTCGGTCTACAAGAGCGCCAAGCATGTGGTGACAGCCGGTGGTGACCTGATGAAGCTTGCCGCCAAGGAGTACGACGACGCGATGGCGTGGACGAGCCTCGCCAAGGCCAACCCCGAGCTGTTGTGGGACCCGCTGGTGCAAGGCGTCAAAACACTCATCGTGCCGCCCCACAAGGACACTGCCGGTGGGTTGCCGAATCCATAGCGCACCGTTCTCATCAACCGGATAGCCCCGCCATGCGGGGCTTTTTTCTTATGAGCCTGAACAAGCTACCCGTGATACCCGATGTGCGGCAGCCACGCACGATCGTGAAGGTGGGCGGCGAACGTGTGCCCGCGTGTGTGAGCTGGTCGGTCCTGAGCAACTCGTATGAGCAGGCGGATACGTTCCAGATCACGCTGGCGGCGAGCGCTTTGCCGCCAGATCGCGACGCGAACTGGTTTTCCAGCCAGCTTGCGCTAGAGGTCGAGATCTTTGCCGGCTTTCCGCCGAATCCGCTGCAATACGACGAGACCGCGCTGCAAAGCCTGATCTATGGTCGCGTGGATAGTGTCGAGTTGGACCCGGTGTCCGCACAACTGACGCTGAGCGGCCGGGATCTGACGGCGTTGTTCATCGACGCGCAGGTCACGCTGCAGTTTCAGAACATGACGGCGTCGAAGGTTGCGAAAAAGCTGGCCGCGGCACACGGCTTGCAAGCCATCGGCCCGGAGACGAAGCGGCTGATCGGCAAGTCCTACGCGCACGACAACGTCAGCCTGACGGCGCAACGCACCGAGTGGGACCTGCTTGCCGCGTTGGCGCGCGAAGAGGACTTCCTCTGCTACGTGAGTGGCAAGGCGCTCTACTTCGCGCCTCGCTTGCAAGGACCCGCGTTGCCCTACGAGTTGCGGTGGGCGCGCGACGAGAACGGCAACCCGGCAGCCAACGTGTCGAGCCTGCAGCTGTCGCGCGACCTGACGGTTGCCAAGGGCGTGACGGTGGAAGCGCGCTCGTGGAATGCGAAGCAAGGCAAGAAGTTCACGGCCCGCTACAGCAATGCGCCTGAGGGTGGCAAAGGCCAAAAGCCGACACACACCGTCGAGCGTAACGGACTCGACCAAGCCGGCGTCAAGCACTTGGCCAAGCAGAAGTTCGACGAGGTCGCGCAGCACGAAATGAAGCTGCGTGCGCGCTTGCCTGCCGACCACCTCCTCACGCCCACCGACATCGTCAGCCTGACCGGCACCGGCACGAACTTCGACCAGGGCTACCTGATCGACAGCATCACACGCAGCATGAGCCTGAGCGAGGGCTACGTGATGGAGGTGTCGGCCAAGAACATCAACAAGGACACGAGCCAATGATTCAACAGCTTCGCAACCAGATGGTGCTCGCCGCGATGATGGCGCAGTCCAGTCGGGCGGAGAACCGCATGGGCATCGTCACCAGCTACGACCCTGGCACGGCCTCTGCGCGTGTACGCCTGCAACCTGAAAACACCGCCGACCCGGAGCGCTCGCTGACCGGCTGGATGCCTGTTGCCACTGCCTGGGTCGGCAATGGCTGGGGCATCGATGCACCGGTCAGCCCGGGCGATCAGGTAGAGGTGCAATTCCTCGGCGGCGACATCGAGAACGGCGTCATCTGCGCGCGCCTGTTCAGTGATCAGGCGCGGCCCACTGGCGCGCAGTCGGGCGAGTTCTTCCTGACGCATGCCTCGGGCTCCAAGCTGCAGTTCCACAACGACGGCACGGTCACACTCATCAGCGCGGGCACGCTCACCAGCCAGGCCACGCAGTGGAATCACACGGGGCCGGTGCAGATTGACGGCACGCTGGTGGTCACGCAAACCATCACCGGTCAAGCGGGGATGGCGGTGTCGGGCAACAACGGCACGGGCAACTCGATGAGCATCAGCGGCAACACGCAGTTCAGCGGACAGGTGTCGGCCAATGGCCACCGCATCGACGACACGCACCGCCATACCGGCGTGCAGTCTGGGTCCAGCAACACAGGGAGCGTGGCATGACGCAGCAACTTCTGAACGACGTGAACCACTGGGTGGGCGGCGACATCACGGTGTCGCCCACCGGCGACCTGGGTCTCGCCAGCGCGGACCTGCGCACGCAACAGCGCATCGTGCGGCGCCTCGTCTCCAACCCCGGCGACTACATCTTCCACACCGACTACGGCGCAGGCCTGCCGCAGAAGATTGGCGAGACGCTCGACGTGCCGGCGCTGCGTGGGCTGATTCGCTCGCAAATCCTGCAGGAGGCGGGCGTTGCGCAAAGCCCCGAGCCGCAGGTGGACGTGGCGGCCATCACCGGCGGCGTGAGCGTACGCATCTTGTACAGCAGCGCGATCACGCGCGAGCCGGTGTCCCTTCAATTCAATGTGAGCAAATGATCCATATGTCCATTCAGACACAAGACTGGGTGACGCTCGTGCGCAACCAGGTGGCAGCCATCCAGGGCTATGCCAAGGTGCTGGTCGATCTGACGGTCGGGTCGGTGCTGCGCGCGGTTGTTGAAGCCAACGCGGCGGTCACGGTGTGGCTACAAGGGTTGATCCTGCAGCTGCTGGCGATTACGCGCGCCTCCACTTCAAGCGGAGCCGATCTCGATACGTGGATGGCCGACTTTGGCCTCAGTCGACTCGCTGCGGTGCCGGCTACAGGTAGCGTGACGTTCTCGCGCTTCACGGTCACGCAGCAGGTACTGGTGCCGCTCACGGCGGTGGTGCAGACGAGCGACGGCACGCAGCAGTTCAACGTGGTGGTCGACACGACCAACCCTGCCTACAGCGCCACGCTCGGCGGCTATGTCATTGCCGCCGGCACAGCCAGCGTGACCGTGCCGGTGCAAGCCGTGACACCCGGTGGAGCGGGCAACGCGGTGGCGGGTGCGGTATCCACCATCGTCGGTGCAATCTCCGGTGTGGATACCGTCACCAACGCAGCGACGTTCGTGAACGGCGCAGATGCCGAGCCTGACACGGCGTTCCGCTCGCGCTTCATCGCCTACGTTGCGAGCCTGTCGAAAGCCACGAAGACGGCCATCGGCTCCGCCATCGCAGGCGTCAAGCAAGGGCTGACATACGTGATCCTGGAGAACCAGACTTACGCAGGCTTGCCGCAGAACGGCACGTTCATCGTGATCGTGGATGACGGTACCGGTGCGCCCACGTCAACGCTGCTTGCCAGCGTGAGCAATGCGGTGGATGCCGTGCGACCGGTGACCAGCACGTTCTATGTGTACGGGCCGGTCGTCGTCAACGCGACGGTCTCCATGAGCATCGCCACCGCACCGGGCTATACGCATCAGGCCATTGCGGCGCAGGTGCAGGCAGCGTTGCTGAGCTACATCAATAGCTTGCCGCTGGGCACGGCGCTGACGTATTCACGGCTGGCGCAGGTGGCGTATGACGCTTCGCCCGCGGTGACTAACGTCACGAGTGCGCTGCTCAACGGCAGCACCGCCGACTTGCCGGCCACCAGCCTGCAAGTGATCAAGACCACAGCCAACTCCATCACGGTGACGTAATGGCAACCGGTGACCAACAAGACATCTTCGCGCGCATACGCGGGTATCTGCCGCGCTGGTTTGGCGACGTGGCGCAGTCGCCCATCCTCAACGGCTTGCTGCAGGGCCTGGCGTATAGCGGTGCCTACGTCTATGGCCTGTATGCCTATGCGAAGCAGCAGACGCGCATCCTGACCGCCACCGACGGCTGGCTCGACATGATTGCGGCGGATTTCTTCGGCCTGTCGATACGGCGCAAGACGGGGCAGTCCGACGCATCGTTCCGCGCCAACATCGTCGCCAACCTTTTCCGTGAACGCGGCACACGCAACGCCATCATCCGCGTATTGACGGACCTGACCGGGCGTGCGCCGACCATCATCGAACCCAGCCGCCCGGCAGACTGCGGCGCCTACGATGCGCCCAACAGCGGCTACGGCATGGCCGGCGCGTACGGGCAGGTTTCGCTGACGTACCAGGCGTTCGTGCAGGCGTATCGCCCGCTGGGCAGCGGCATCCCGAACGTGGCGGGCTACAACATCGTCACCACTGGCTACAGCGTGCCGTCGCAAGGTGAATACGTCGACCCGTCGATGAGCAGCAACACCGTGTCGGATGCCGACATCTACGCCGCCATCGAATCGGTGCGGCCCGCCGCCTCGATTATCTGGACGCGCATCAGTTCGTAGGCGCGCACCCACGCGCTTTCCTCACCACCGACAGCCCGGCAACCCGCCGGGCTTTTTTCTTTTGGAGAACAGTCTTGGATCGTCAGATTGTCTACAGCGGCCAGGTGCCGCAAACCACGGACCTGCTCAACACCAACCGGCAGACCATGATCGCGCTGGCAAAGCTGTGCGCGGATTTGTTCGGCACGTCCACCGTCGTCTCTGGCCTGGGCTGCGTGCCCACCACACCCGCATCGATGAGCGTGACCATCAACCCCGGGCAGATCTACCAGCTCGCCAATGTGGATGGCACGGCGTACAGCGCGCTGCCGGCGGACACGGCACACAGTCTGCTCAAGCAGGGCATCCTCATGGATGCGCAGTCGTTCATTCTCTCGGCACCCGCCACGGCCGGCTACAGCCAGAACTACCTGATCCAAGCCGCGTACCTGGAGAACGACATCAACAACGTCGTGCTGCCGTACTACAACAGCGCGAACCCATCGCAGGCGTTCAACGGGCCGGGCGGCAGCGGCAATGCGCAGCCGACCACGCGTGCGGGACAGGTGTCGTTGCAGCTCGTCGCGGGCACGGCCGCAGCCACCGGCACGCAGACGACGCCTGCTGTGACGGCGGGCTATGTCGGCCTCGCCATCATCACGGTGGCCAATGGGCAGAGCACGATCACGGCGGCCAACATCACCGCTTATCCGAACGCGCCCACTGCGCCGACGGGCGGTTTCCTGGCGGCGATTGGCGAGCGTTACTCCAGCATCCAGAACGTCGCCACATCGAGCACGCTCGCCACGGCGGCGCTCGGCGCACTGGTCAACGTCATCGCCACTGGCCAAACCATCACGCTACCGCCAGCAGCCAACTGCCCGAACGGCACGAGCATCTGCGTGACGTACATGCAGGCCAGCGGCTCGACCACCGTCACACGCAACGGCACCGATACGCTCGCGTTTGGGCAAGGCAGCAGCGCGAATAGCCTCACGCTGAGTCCGGGTGAGGCGGTGCAGTTTGTGTCCAATGGGGTGAATGGGTGGGTGAGTGCTGGGCAGACGTTGACCACTGGGGTGACGCCACCGCAGTTTGATAACAGTACTAAGTTGGCTACGACGGCGTTTGTCAAACAGAACGGTGCATCGTTGTCGGACGTGGTTGCAATTAGCAGCGCGGCAACTATGGATGCGATATATGCAAACAAGCTCGTCGTTTTTCAAAATGCGATTTCGAACTTTGCTGTAACGCTTCCACTAGTGGCCGGCTGTTCGGTCGGTACGGTTCTTCGATTTCTGAATATCACTCCATACAGTATTACGCTGGCCCGCTCTGGTTCAGACACGATCAATGCGTCGGCAACATCTCTCGTTATTGGTCCCGGCGATACGCTGACGTTAGTAAGAAGTTCAACAAATACAGTCTGGCTATCCGTTGATGGGTCCGCAAATTTAGCGCTGTCTTCAGGCGCATTCGGTTCCATCCTGTCAGGTAACGGCTATCAAAAGCTTCCTAGCGGTTTGATTTTGCAGTGGGGGATGAACCAGGGAACCACGGCCTCCTATCAAACGTATTCATTTCCGATCGCATTTCCGAACAACGTCTATTCAATGACTGTGACCACAAACAATGTCACTACGCTCTATACAGGGCGAGTCAATGTTCTTTCGCTTTCACAGTTCCAGATCGGTAACTCCAACGGTCAAGGTTCTTGGGCCGCAGACTTCGTTTCCTGGATCGCAATTGGGCGCTAAATCATGACCACAAAATTTGCAGCATATGACCCGAATGGCCACATCACGGCCTACTACGACAGCATCGATAGCCCGGTCCCCGAAGGCGTGACTAATGTCATCGAGATCACGCAAGACGAGTGGCTTGCGTGCATCAATAGGCCCGGCTATACGGTGGTGAAGGGAGCGTTGGTCGCACCATTGCAGCCGACCAACGAGGAACTGCTGACGCAAGCGCAAGCGACGCAGACAGCCATGGTCAGCACCGCGTGCGCCGAGGCATTGACCACCGGCTTCACATCCTCCGCACTAGGCGTCGCACTCACCTACCCATCCCAAGACAACGACCAACGCAACCTGCAAAGCGCAGTCAGCGCAGCCGCTACGGCCTCGCCGGGCTGGACCATCCCCCTCTGGTGCACGGATGGCGATCACTGGTCCTTCACTTCGCACACCGCCGCGCAGCTCCAGCAAGTCAACGCTGACTGGCTGGCCCACCGCGTCGCCGCGCAGCAGAAGTACGCCGACCTGATCGCCCAGATCAACGCCGCCACCAGCATCGAAGAGGTGCAAGCCATCCACTGGTAAGCACTTATCTCAGCAACACAGCCCGCCTTCGCGCGGGCTTTTTTCTTTTCCGGGGGAACCATGTCTGAACCCATCAGCAGCAGCGCCGCAGCGGGGGCTGCGGGCGCGGCGGCCTTCAAGGCGCTTGGCGGGTCTGCGGCCGTGGCGGTTGCCGCAAGCGCGCTCGCCACCATCGTCGTCATGGTGATGACGTTGCCACGCGCACGCGGCGAGTGGGCCGTGGCGCTCATCTCCACCGTCATCGCCAGCGTGGGCGGCGGGGCCACCGTCATCCAGTACTTCGGGGTGGCGCATTGGATCGGCTCGGCCAACGGCGCCATGGCACTCGGCGGCATCTATTTCGTCTGCGGCCTGCCGGGCTGGGCGATCGTGCGCTGGGTCTTCAACTTCATCAACAAGCGGCGCGATGCCGACCTCGCCGAGGTCGTCGACGACGTGCGCGAATCCATGCACAAGGTAAGCCATGGCTGAACCGCTTCTGACTGCGGCGCAACTGCGCGCCGTTATGCCCAATGCCGGCGGGCGCGCCGATGTGTTCGCCTCCGTCCTGGCCGATGTGCTGCTGTTCCGGCAGATCAACACGCCCGCGCGCATCGCCGCGTTTCTTGCGCAGGTCGGGCACGAATCGGGGCAACTGCGCTACGTGCGTGAACTGTGGGGGCCAACGCCGGCGCAACGCGGCTATGAGGGGCGCGCAGACCTCGGCAACACGCAGCCCGGCGACGGCAAGCGCTTCCTCGGCCGCGGTCTCATCCAGATCACGGGCCGCGCCAACTACCGCGCCTGCGGCATCGCACTGGGTTTGGATTTGGAAGCGCAGCCCGAGCTGCTGGAACTGCCCGAACACGCCACCGCATCGGCCGCGTGGTTCTGGCTGCGCAACGGGCTCAATCGGTTTGCCGATCAGGACACCGACGCCGCCTTCGTGCAACTGACGCGCCGGATCAATGGCGGCACAAATGGTCTCGACGATCGACGTGCGCTGTGGGCGCGGGCCCGCGCCGTACTTGCAGGAGGGGCTGCGTCATGAGCCTGCTTGATCCGCGCTTCTGGGGCGGCGCCATCCTCGCGTTGGTGCTGGCGTTCGGCCTCGGCTACGGCGCGGGCACTCTGCATCGCCTGCATGTCGAGCGATCGCGCGCGTTGCAAGCCAAGGTGGTCGCCGCACAAACCGAAACCCGCCAGGCCAACGTCACCGCCCAGGTGGGCGATCAGGCTGCGCAAGCCCAGACGCGCATCCAGACCGTGTTCCGAGACCGCATCCTCTACCGAGATCGCGAGGTACCCCATGAAGTCGTTGTGCACGACGATGCTGCTTGCCGCATCCCTGGCCGCTTTGTCGGCATGTGGAACTCCGCCAACCGCGCCGAGCTTCCCACCGCCGCCGGGCTCCTTGATGAAGCCGCCAGTGGCGTTGTCCTCTCTGACGTTGAAGCCCAGCACGAGCGCGAGGCTGAAGCCTTTCACGCCAACGCCCAGCAACTGAAGGACTTGCAGGCGTGGGTAGCGGGGCAGATAGAAGCGTCGCAGCCTCGATAGATGTTCGGTGTAGCGGCTTGCACGGGCGCCAGCATTGCGCTGGCCGCCCTCAATCGATGATGTCTGCGCAGGCGTCCGTGGGCGCGGCGGCCACGTGTCCAACCAGCGGCACCATCTTCAAGCCGGCCGATGCCACGCGGCAGGGCGCGGCAACCACGCCACAACCGGAGAGGAGTGCGGCGCTCAGCAGGGCGGCCGCCAGCAAAAGACGTTTCATCGTGCGTGCGTTCGAAATGAATGTTGCGCAGTGTGGCACAGAGTCACACGCTCACTTGTGCGCGTTTGTATCCGGAGATGACAATCCCCACGCAGGCCGCAGCGATTGTGCGATGCGGGAAGACGCAACAATCGTGGTGGTTCGTTGAGCGCACAACGCTGGCTTTTGCTAGAAAAGTCACATGATTGGTTTGCGCAAATAAAGCCGACAAGCCTTGCTGTAAGCCACGAAACCACTGTTGGCGCGGGTTTTCCCGTAATTCCAGATATCACAACAATAAATTGTCTGTCGCGACATTTATTGTCTGAACAGGCTCGCCTACGATGGCTTTATCGAATGCGGCGCCGCAGCGAAAACCGGTCTCGAAACGAGCCACTGCCCGACGCGCTGCGCCCATCCCGGAGAAGACATCATGAAAGCCCAACGCACCCTGATTGCAGCCCTGATCGCCCTGGCCGCCGTGCCCGCCCTGGCCGCCACGAAGTTCGACGTGTACACGCAAGGCGCCGCCGCCGGCCAACGTTTCGACGTCTATACGCAAGGTGCCAAGGCTGGCAGCAAGTTCGACCCGTATAGCGAAGGCGCCAAGGTGGGTGACAAGTTTGATCCGTACACCCAAGGCGCGCTGGCCCGCGCTGGCAAGTTCGATACCTACACCGAAGGCGCCAAGGCCGGCAGCAAGTTCGACCCGTACACCGAAGGTGCACTGGCCCGTGCCGGCAAGTTCGATACCTACACCGAAGGCGCCAAGGTCGGCGACAAGTTCAACCCGTACACCGACGGTGCTGTTGCCTAAGGCAGTGCCTGGAGCCGCCAACGGCTCATCGGCTCAGCAAGACGCCCGCATGTAGCGGGCGTTTTTCTTTGGGCGCGGCACATGCTGCCATCAACAGCAGGTATAAATGCGAGCCCGTACGGTATCGATGAACCCCGCGCTGCCGACGGCGTCTGACGACCATGGATGCGCAAGACCCTGCATGATGCAAGCCCCACACTCTCTTTCTTGTCTTTGCCGCAAAGCCCGCACCTTGGGCGGCCTCTCTGCGCTGATAGCGGCCACCGCATTGGCCGGTTGCGCTACGGTCACACCTGGCCCGTTCCAGATCACCGTGCGCGATACCGACGATACGGTGCTGGAGCAATTCCAGTTTCAAGCGGGGTCCTATGACTCGCTGGAGATTGCCATCATTGGTATGTGCCGCGTGTACCCGGAGGCCATCGTCACCGCCGACCAACTGCAAACGCACGAACGGGTGCAGGAGCGTTGCAAGCGTTCCTTCGCGTCCATGCTGACACCGTCTTGAAGCGGCTACCATGTGGCCTCAATTTGATGCTTCGAACGCACAAGAGGCCCATGTGACTGCGCAAGACGAGTCCTTTCCGATTTCACGATTTGCCGCTGCCCGGCCACGCCTGCTGGTGGCGTTTGCGCTGGGCGCGATCGTCGGCGTGGTGGCGCCCGCGGGGCAGGGCTGGCTCACACGCACGCTGCTCGGCTGGGATGCCGCAGTGTGGACTTACCTGATCCTGATCTCCGTGATGATGCTGCGGGCCGATCCGCGCCGCATCCGTGCCGTGGCCCGGCGTGAAGACGCGAGCGCCTCGGCGGTGCTGGCGGTGGTGTGCCTGGGTGTGATCGCCAGTATGGTGGCGATTGCGTTTGAGCTTGTGACGGCCAAGTCCGCGGGCCATGCGCAGGCTTGGCACTACGCCCTGACCGGCGTGACGGTGGTGGGCGCGTGGTTGATGGTGCCGATGATGTTTACCGTGCACTACGCGCACCTGTACTACCGCACGCCGAACGCGCCCCCGCTGCAGTTTCCCGACCGTGAACTCGAGCCCGATTACTGGGATTTCCTCTACTTCTCCTTTACGATCGCGGTCGCCAGCCAGACGGCAGATATCAGCATCCGTTCGCGCGCCATGCGGCGGGCGGTGCTGGGGCAATCGCTGCTGTCGTTCTTTTTCAATACGAGCATTCTTGCGCTCTCCATCAACATTGCTGCCAGCCTGTTTTCATGACGAAGCTTCCCCCCAATAACCACGCCCGTGCCATCAAGACGGTCAGCTATGTACTGGTGGCCGCCATGATCGTGACGGTGCTCTGGCTGCGTCTGCTGCCGGCCGCCATTGCGGGTTTTCTGGTCTATGCGCTGGCGCGCAAGCTGGAGGCGAGGCTGCGCCAGCGGCGCGTGTTTTCCCGGCATGCCAAGGCGTTGGCGGTGGTCGGGGTGTTCGTGATCGCCACGCTCATCCTCGCGGGCATCGGGCTGGGCATTGGCCGACTGGTGGAGCATGGGCATGGGCTGGAGGGCATGCTCACGCGGGTGGCCGATGTGCTGGACAACCTGCGTGCTTCGCTGCCGGCATCGGTGGCGGATTACATCCCCAACTCCGTATCGGACCTGCGCGTGCGCCTGGTCGAGATGCTCAAGGAGCATGGTCATCAGGTGTCGACGGTCGGCATCGACGGACTGCGCCACAGCGTGTTGGCGCTGATCGGGCTGATCCTGGGTGCTATGGTGGCGTGGTCGGACAGGCCAGACCCCGCGCGCCACAAGCCCCTTGCCGCGGCGCTGCTGAACCGCCTGGGCCGGCTGACCGCAGCATTTGAGGCGGTGGTGTTTGCGCAGGTGAAGATCTCCGCGCTCAACACTGCGCTGGCGGCGATCTATCTGATCGGCGCGTTGCCGCTGTTCGGGCAGCACGTGCCGTATTCCAAATCGCTGATCCTGCTGACCTTCGTGGCGGGGCTGATTCCGGTGGCGGGCAACCTGATCTCCAACACGGCCATCGTGGTGATGAGCGTGACGGCATCGCTGGAGTTGGCGGTGGCCTCGCTCATCTTCCTGGTGGTGGTGCACAAGCTGGAGTACTTCGTGAACGCGCGCATCATCGGCAGCCGTATCGATGCGCGCGCGTGGGAGTTGATTCTCGCGCTGATCGTGATGGAGGCGCTCTTTGGCGTGGGCGGCGTGATTGCCGCGCCGGTGCTGTACGCCTACATGAAACGCGAACTGACGGACGCCGGGCTGATCGGCTGACGCGCCAGTGCAAGGGTGATGCGCCAGCGCCCCCGCGCTGACGGCATCGGCAGAAAAGAGCGCGCCCTACGGGACGAGGGGCGCGCAATAACTCGCTGACCGAGAGACGTCAGCGAGCCGAGGGTCGGTACGCGGGGACGAAGCGGGCGGTGGGCGCGTGGCGGTGCCGGTCAATTCCACCGCTTCGGACGTGACGAAGCAGCAGACGACGCGGTCGTCGAGCAAGGCCAGATAGAAGAGGTCTCCCATCGCGCGGCATAGCGTTCCCGTTAGCAGGATGTTCATCGCTCCCCTCCCTTGGCCGACCAATGTGCAGCATCGGCTGGATGCGCCACCGGTTCGGATTGCGGAGCGCTTGTGTTACTGCATTGGCTCCGTCTTGGCCGTTAGCACTGGCGCCAGGGCGCCGTGCAGCGGCCTATGCTGGCGAGTATAGAAAGCGTCTCCTGAGCGGCCATGCTCCGAACGGAGTAGCCGCGCGCGCGAAAATGGCTAACAGGTTAGCTACCTGCCAAGGCAAGCGCGGCGCGGGTTTGTGGGAAATCGGTGCACCACGGAACGTGAGTGGCGCGGCATGGCCTGACGCTTCTGCCTGGACAGTAAATTGTCCGATTTGCGCTAATCATTGTCGAACTTGCGGTAACGCGCCTGCACTATTTAGGCGCATGATTGACGGCTCCTCGCTGCAATTTTTTGACCGCAAACATTCCCCATGGAAACCACCGCAAACGGCTCCGCCGCTGATTTGCCCAATACTGTGGCAACCCCCGTTCCGCAGGTCAGCGCTGCCGGTACGACCGGCTTTGGCGTGATCGGCGCCATCAGCTTCGCGCACTTTCTCAACGACATGATGCAGTCGTTGATCCTGGCGATCTATCCGCTGCTCAAGGGCAACTTCCACCTCGATTTCTCGCAGATCGGGCTGATCACGCTCGTGTATCAGATCACCGCCTCGCTACTGCAGCCGATGGTCGGGCTCTATACCGACAAGCATCCGAAGCCGTATTCGTTGTCGGTAGGTATGGGCTTCACGCTGGTGGGGCTGGTGCTGATGTCGGTGGCGCCGAACTTCGGCACGTTGCTGCTGGCAGCGGCGCTGGTAGGTACGGGCTCGTCAATCTTCCATCCGGAATCGTCGCGCGTGGCACGCATGGCATCGGGCGGGCGGCACGGGCTGGCGCAGTCACTGTTCCAGGTGGGCGGCAATGCGGGTAGCGCCATGGGGCCGCTGCTGGCGGCGCTCATCATCATGCCGTATGGGCAGCACAGCCTTGCGTGGTTTTCGATTGCGGCGCTCATCGCCATCTTCGTGCTCTATCACGTGGGCGGCTGGTACAAGCGCGAGCGGGCTGCGGGCCATGGTCGCAAGGCGGGGGGGCGTGCGCATGCGGCGGTCCAGCTGTCAGGCCAGCAGGTAGCGTTTGCCATGATGCTGCTGGTCGTGCTGCTGTTCTCCAAGTACTTCTACCTGGCGAGCCTGAACAGTTATTACACGTTCTACCTGATCACCAAGTTCCACCTGTCGGCGCAGACGTCGCAGCTGTTCCTGTTCCTCTTCCTGTTCTCGGTGGCGGTGGGCACGATCGTGGGCGGTCCGATTGGTGACCGCGTCGGCCGCAAGGTGGTGATCTGGGTATCGATCCTGGGTGTGGCGCCGTTCACGCTGCTGCTGCCGTACGCCAACCTGTTCTGGACAGCGGTGCTGACGGTCGTTATCGGGCTGGTGCTGGCCTCGGCGTTCTCGGCCATCCTCGTGTATGCGCAGGAGTTGATTCCCGGCAAGGTGGGAATGGTGTCGGGTCTGTTCTTCGGGTTTGCGTTCGGGCTAGGTGGGATCGGTGCCGCGGTGCTCGGCAAGCTGGCCGATGCGACCGACATCTACAACGTGTATCACCTGTGCTCGTTCCTGCCGCTCATCGGGCTGCTGACGGTGTTCCTGCCGGACATCGAGCGCAAGGGGCGCCTGCACACAGCCTGAATCGCACGTTAAGGGCCGCGTTGTCTGGCATCTGCCAGCAGCGCGATCACTTCGCTGTCTTCGGTCTGCTCGAAGTCTTCGTAGTACTGGCCGACGGCCTGGAAGCTGAAGTCTGGCGCGGTGATGAGACACACGGCCTCGTCCACTTCGGTGCACAACGTGCGCCAGGTGGTCTCCGGCGCGACCGGCACGGCGAGCACCAGCCGCCCTGGGCCGGCACGCCGCACCGCTGCCAATGCTGCGCGTACCGTTGCTCCGGTGGCGATGCCGTCATCCGTGACGATGACCGTGGCACCGGCAAGCGGCAACGACGTAACACCATAACGCGCACGGCGGCGTTCCAGTTCGGCCAACTCGCGCGCCGTCACCGCATCGAGATACGCCTGCGATGGCTGCAGGGTCTGCATCAGCTCGATGTTCCATTCGACATGCGGCGGCATGCCAGCGCCGCAATCGGCCAGCGCACCGAGCGCCAACTCCGGTTGCAGCGGTGCGCCGAGCTTGCGCACCAGCAGCACGCCAAGCGTTGCCCCGAGCGCTTGCGCAATCGCGTGTCCGACCGGCACGCCACCGCGCGGTAAAGCCAGCACGATGCGCGGTGCTGGCAGGTCGAGCGTGGCTAATGCATCGGCCAGTTGCCGGCCGGCATCCGCGCGATCGCGAAAGGGTGTTGGCATGATCGCGCGCGCATCAGGCAAACGCCCGCGCCGAGCCGCTGCGGCCCCATTTGCGCACGCGCAGCGCAGCGAAGACCAGTGTGGCGCCCCACACGATGGCCCATGCGCCAATCCACCACAGCACGGCCAGCACCCCGGCTTCCGGCCGCCACAGCAGCCACCCCGCCAAGACCACGCTGGCGATGCCGCCGAGGATTAACCACCACTCGCCGGCAAGCTCTTCGCGCAGGCGTACCGCCACGATGATCTGCAACACGCCGTGCGCAAGCAGCCACGCGGCGATGTACAGCAGCAGGCCCAACGCCGTCACCGCTGGGTTGAGCAGCGTGAGCACGCCGACCGCGACCCCAAGCAGCCCTTGCAGCAATACGGGCCAGCGGTCGCGCGGCATGGCTTGGCGGCCGAATGCGGTCATCAGCAGCAAGCAGCCTTCAACCAGCGCATACGCGCCAAACGTGAGCACCAGCACGGCCAGCGTTGCCGCTGGCTCTACGAATGCGCCGATGCCGACCGCCAGCGCACACAACCCGCGCAATGCGAGCACCCACCACAGCTTGGAAAGCGTATGCAGCATGAACCACACTCCTTGGTCGAAAACAAAAAGCGACCGCGCGCCGGGGCGCGGCGGGCGATCGCTCGTCGTTTCAAGGTAGTGCAAGGCGTGGCTAGGCTCAATCGCCGTGGAGCAGCGCGTGTGCACGCGCGGTCGCATTCGGCGCATTCTTTTTGGGCGACGTTACGCCAGTCGCGCCACGCCCAATGCCAGCCCAAGCCCGATCAGGACCACGCCGATCACGCGATCGACCATCTGCTGCCGTGCCAGCAGCGCGCGCCGCAACGCACCCGAGGCGAACACCATGGCCACCAGCACAAACCACGCCGCGTGCGCCATTGACATGAACAGCCCGTAGCCGAATTGCGCGGCCAGCGGCGTGTCCGCATGCACGACTTGCGTGTACGTGCTGACGACGAACAGGGTGGTCTTGGGGTTCAGGGCGTTGGTGAAAAAGCCCATGCGCAGGGCGGCGCCGGTCGATAGTCCGTGGGGCCTGTCATGGCCCGAGGCGGCATCGCCGGGCAGGGCGGCCTTGGCCGACCACGTCTTCCAGCCGATCCACACGAGGTACGCCGCGCCCACCAGTTTGAGGGCATGCAGCAGTGCTGGCGCATGTGCAATCAGTAGCCGGACACCGAACATCGTGTAGAGCACGTGCACCTGCACGCCAAGCGCAATTCCCGCTGCGCACAGCACGCCCGCGCGCCGGCCGTACAACAGGCTGTTGCGCGTGACCATGGCAAAGTCCGCGCCGGGGCTGATGACAGCCAACAGGGTGATGAGAGCAACAGCAAGCAGTTCGGCCATATCGACACGTCATTGCAAAGTGGGAATGCGCCGATTCTGGCCGAGCGGGCCACCGTGGAAAATCGATTTATGATGCCGCTTTTACATGAGAAAAACTGACAGATGGCACTGCCCCCGCTCAACACCTTGCGTGTCTTCGAAGCCGCCGCGCGGCATGCGAGCTTCGTGCGTGCCGCGCAGGAGCTGCATGTCACCCATGGCGCTGTCAGCCGCCAGATCCGGCAGTTGGAGGCGTCGCTTGGGGTGGCATTGTTTGAGCGCCGCAACCGCGCGGTCTTCCTGACGCCAGCAGGTGAGCAGCTACGGGCTGCGGCGGCGGATGCGTTCTCCATTCTCACGGATAGCATTGACCGGATTGCGCGACGGGCAACGTCGTCCGCGCTGGTGGTGTCGTGCGAGCCGACATTGGCGATGCGCTGGCTGATTCCACGGCTGTCACGCTTTCAGGCGCGGCATCCGGCCATTCAGGTGCACTTGTTTACGGCGGGCGGCCCGATTGATTTTGCGCGTACCGGCGTAGACGTGGCACTGCGCCGCAATGACTTTGCCTGGCCGGAGTACGTGTGCGCAGAGGCCATCTGCGAGGAGTGGATCGGCCCCGTGCACGCGCCGCAGGCCGATGCCGCCGCACGCCGTCGCCTGTTGCATACGGCAACACGCCCCGATGCCTGGCAGACGTGGCGGCGCGTTAGCGATACACAGCGCGCGCGCGCGCGCGCGCCCGAGGCGCGCTTTGAGCATTTCTATTTAAGCCTGCAGGCGGCGATGGCGGGGCAGGGTACCGCCATTGCGTCCAAGCTGATGGTGGGGGACGACCTGACGGATGGGCGGCTAGTGGCGCCGGAAGGCTTTCGGCGCGATGGCTCGGCGTATTACCTGTTGGCGAACGCGCCGATCAAGCCAGACACCCCGGCCGGCGCGTGGCTGGCTTGGCTGCGCGAGGAAACCGCCGCAACGCTGGCGGTTTAAGCGGGAGACGGCTTAAGCCGCAGCATGCCGCCCCGCTCGCAGAATGTCGCGAATGGTGGCCAGATACGCCTCGCCCACGGCACGGTTGAGCGGCCGTGCACGGCTTGCCCGCTTGCGCGGCGGTGGCGTCAGGCCCAGCGTGCGGCAGACATCAGATGCATAGGGCCGGCCGTGGCCCTCCATGCGTATCACCACTTCGTTCAACGCCTGTTCACCCAGGCGCTCGCGCAGCCAGAGCACCGTCTGGCGGTCGTACTCGTTTTCGATGCGGATCAGGTCGTCCATGGTGTGGGCTGTATAAATGTACAGTTACTGTAAATATATACAGCTCTTCCTGGATTTCAAGGGCCGTGTTGTGTCGAATGACATAGTTTCTGCGACTGACGACACATTAAGCGAAACGGGCAGACACAGTTAATGCGACCGTTTGCATCTGCCGGGTTGCGCAAGGCGACCGGGATGTGGGGCGATAGCTGGCGACTGCTCGTTGTATGACGACCGTGCGGCTGACCTCGCGTCACCAATGAGCAACCCTCTGGAACGCCGCGATTGCGCAAGAGTGGCGTACGACCGTTACCGTACTGGACTAGCGAACACCAAACCATTGTCCCCTTGGTAGGCGTCGGCCAGTCTCGCCTCTCCTTCAGCCGCTCAAGCCCGCGTACGCGGCAACGAAGTGCCCGCTTCGATGGTCAAGCACACACGCGTGCAAATACCTGCGCTTGAGCCGTCCGACGACTTGTCCAGTAACACGCCCACACAACTCGACACCACATCAGCGGGCGTGCTTCCGTTGGTGTTTTCCCTAGCTCTTGTTGCGTTGAATTTAGGCCGACTTGCCGTTAGTATTTGGCCGAATCAACGTTATTTTTAGGCCGGCTGTACGCAAACATGACGATGTGTCGAGGCTGGCGGCTTGCATGGTGGCGCTGCAACTGATTGCCATCGTTGCCTTTGCCAGGCGTCGTCGTGAGGTAGGGACGTCGTCATGGGCGGGCCGAGGATGCGCGGCCAAGACAACCATCCCGCCGCATAGCTTGCCCGTCCGCCTTCTGTGAAGAGTCATCTATATCAATGCAGTTCAACGTAATGAACCACGACACCCAAGCTACTGCAGCGCTCGAAGACCGTCTGCGCGACCCTTCATTGTTTGAAACGCGCGCCTGGTTGGCTTCGGGGTGGCAAGAGGCATCCGGTGGACGCTCGTTTGCGGTGACCAATCCTGCCACGGGCGAGATCCTGGCCCGTGTGGCCAGCCTGAGCGGTTCCGAAGTTGAGTCGGCCATCACGGCCTCCGCGCAAGCGCAGGCCGTGTGGCAGCGCCGCAGCAGCCACGAGCGGGCCAAGCTGCTGCGTGCCTGGTTCGATCTGATGATTGCCAACGCTGACGACCTGGCGCTGATCATGACCTCGGAGCAGGGCAAGCCGCTGGCCGAAGCGCGCGGCGAGATCCTCTACGCGGCGTCGTTTGTGGAATGGTTCGCGGAAGAGGCCAAGCGCATCTACGGTGACGTCGCAGCGCATCCGCAGACCGATAAGCGGATCCTCGTCATTCGCCAGCCGGTCGGCGTTTGCGCGGCCATCACGCCGTGGAATTTTCCGGCAGCGATGATCACCCGCAAGGTGGCGCCAGCCCTTGCCGCGGGCTGCTCGATCATCGTGCGGCCGGCCGACCTGACGCCGCTGACCGCGCTTGCGCTGGCAGTGCTGGCCGAGCGTGCCGGCATTCCTGCCGGCGTGCTCCAGGTCGTGTGCGGCCCGTCGCGCGAGATCGGTGCGGTCCTGACGGCCAGCCCGGTTGTGCGCAAACTGTCCTTCACCGGCTCGACCGAGGTTGGCCGGGTGCTGATGAGCCAGTCATCGCCGACGATCAAGCGGCTGTCGCTCGAGCTGGGCGGCAACGCGCCGTTCATCGTGTTCGACGATGCGGATCTCGATGCCGCCATTGAAGGTGCGATGGCATCGAAGTACCGCAACAGCGGCCAGACCTGCGTATGCGCCAACCGCTTCCTGGTGCAGGCTCTTCGTGGGGTGCCGGAGGATGCTGCTGCGGTACGGGGGGTAGTCCAGCCGCGGCTGGATTTCCGCGGTGGCGCCGTTGGCGCG